>URBP01000026.1 GCA_900546105.1 uncultured Collinsella sp. | reverse complement strand
CCTTTTTGCGTTATATACATGTTGTGCTTTGGGACCTAGCTCCCCCGTATGCGCTCTTACTGTTTGGCTGTATTTTGAGTCCTTCTAGTGTATTTGAGCGATAATTACTCGCATTGGCGTTAGGGAGGGCTTGATGTTTACCGTATTTGTCTTGGGCAATATTGCTTCGGGTAAGTCGACTGCCTGCCGCTATTTCGAATCTCGTGGCGCTATGCTTATCGATCTGGATGAGCTTGCAAAATCGCTGTATGTGCCGGGCTCTGATATCGTCAATGCTCTCGCGGATGAATTCGGTTGGGACATTTTGGATGAGGAAGGCGGCATTCGCCGCAGTATCCTCGCTTCTCGAGCTTTCGCTTCTCCTGATTCGGTTGCACGGCTCAATGGCATCGTGCATCCCGTTCTGATTGAACAGCTTTCGCTTAGGATTCTCGATCCGGTTTGTTGTACGGTTTCATCTCCCCGTTATCCCTTTGCGGTGGTCGAGGTTTCTGCTCCGACTGGTTTTGAGGATGCATTTGGCTTGGCTGATGAAATTCTGGTCATTAGCGCCCCTTTGTCAGTTCGTCGCGAGCGCGCTATTCAACGTGGCATGGAGCCATCTGATTTCGATGCCCGTTCTGCTTGCCAGCCCGATGAGTCTGCGCTGTGCAATCTCGCTACAACGGTGATTGATAATTCGGCAGCCGATAATTCGCTCTTTGAGCAGCTTGACTCATGGCTTGCATGCCACGGGTTTATAGATACTCCGGATAAGGAGGAGGCCGATGCCTAAGGCACGTTTCTTTACGTGGTATCGCGTGGCGCCACTTGCCGTTGTGTTCGTCTTCGGCCTTATTTCGCTCGTCTACTCGTGTGCCCCTGCCGCTTTCTTTAAGCCGCTGTATCCGATTGACTACGAGGCGTATGTAAAGCAATCCAGTATTTCGCATAATCTGGATCCGTATCTGGTGTGCGCTGTCATTAAGTCGGAATCGAATTGGGACCCCGAGGCCGAGTCGAATCAGGGTGCTCAGGGATTGATGCAGCTGATGCCCGAGACTGCCCAGGATATGATCGCCAAGGGCCTTGTCGACGGAGGGGAGTATTCGGCCGACAATCTTAACGATCCGGCTACGAATATCGAGTTTGGCTGCGCATACCTCTCGTATCTTCTCGCCTATTTCAACGGGTCGACGGATAGTGCCATCGCCGCCTATAACGCCGGTATGGGCAATGTCGACGGATGGGCGCAGCAGAACACGTCACTCCATAATGCGATTACCTTCCCTGAAACTCAGGCTTATCTGATTCGCGTCAATAATGCCTGGGTTCGCTACAAGACCCTCTATCCCGATCGGTTCGTATAGGACTAAGCCCACCGCCCGCGTATACTGCAGATGTATGAGTTAGGAGTATCCATGGCGGAATTTGAAGTAGAACGCGTTGGTGGTGAACTTAAGCGCTTTGGCGTTGAGGGCGCTGATGTGCCGTTTAAGGTCGTGTCTCCATACGAGCCCGCTGGTTCCCAGCCTAAGGCCATTGAGTCACTTGTGCGGGGCGTGAGGGACGGAGACCGCTATCAGGTTTTGCTGGGTGTGACTGGTTCGGGTAAGACTTTTACGATGGCCAAGACTATTGAGGCCCTGGGGAAGCCGACGCTGGTCATGGCTCCCAATAAAACGCTTGCCGCTCAGCTCGCAAGCGAGCTCAAAGAGTTCTTTCCCAATAACGCTGTGGTCTACTTCGTCTCGTACTACGACTACTATCAGCCCGAGGCGTATGTGCCGCAAAGCGATACATATATCGAGAAAGACTCCTCGATTAACGAAGAGGTCGAGATGCTGCGTCATCAGGCGACCGCGTCACTGCTCTCTCGACGTGATGTGATCGTTGTCGCATCGGTCTCGTGTATCTATGGCATTGGCTCTCCTGAGGACTATGCGGGTCTGGCTCCAAACGTCGACAAGAAGGTGCCGCTCGAGCGCGATGACTTTATCCATGCACTTATCGACATTCAATATGATCGCAATGACTATGACCTGGCACGTGGCACGTTCCGCGTGCGCGGCGATGTTGTTGACGTGTATCCGCCTTATGCCGAGCATCCGTTGCGGTTTGAGTTCTTTGGCGACGAGGTCGAGCTGATTGCCGAGATCGATGAGGTCACCGGTGAGATGCTTCGTGAGTACGAGGCCATTCCCGTATGGCCGGCATCGCACTACGTGACCGAGAAACCTAAGGTCAAAGCGGCTCTGAAATCGATCAGCGAAGAGTGCGAGAAGCGCGTGGCGGAGCTCAAGGCGACCGACAAGTTGCTCGAGGCGCAACGTCTGCAGCAGCGTACCGATTATGATCTTGAGATGCTCGAGACGATGGGCTTTTGCAACGGCATCGAGAACTACTCGCGTCATCTGGACGGTCGCAAGCCGGGTGAGCCGCCGTTTACCCTAATCGATTACTTTCCCAAGGATATGCTCTGCATCATCGATGAGAGCCATGTGACGGTACCGCAGATTCGCGGCATGCACGAAGGTGACCGCTCGCGTAAGGTGACGCTGGTGGAACACGGTTTTCGCCTGCCCTCGGCGCTCGATAACCGCCCGCTTCGTTTCGATGAGTTTGAGGCAAGGATACCCCAGTTTATCTATGTTTCGGCCACGCCGGGCGACTACGAGCTGCGGGTGAGCCAAAACGACGTGGAGCAGATTATTCGTCCGACCGGCCTGCTCGACCCCAAGATCGACGTGCGTCCAGTACGCGGCCAGATTGACGATCTTGAGGACGAGATTCGCGAGCGCGTTGCCCGCAAGGAGCGCGTGCTGGTGACCACGTTGACCAAGCGCATGGCCGAGGACCTGACCGACCATCTGCTCGACGCGGGCATTAAGGTCAATTACATGCACTCTGATACGGCGACAATGGACCGTGTCGAGATCCTGCGAACGCTGCGCGAGGGCAAGATCGATGTTCTCGTTGGCATCAACCTGCTTCGCGAGGGCTTGGATCTTCCCGAGGTCTCACTGGTGGCAATTCTCGATGCCGATAAGGAAGGCTTCTTGCGCAACCGCCGTTCGCTGATTCAGACGATTGGCCGTGCGGCCCGTAACGCCGATGGCGAAGTCATCATGTATGCAGACGTTGTGACCGATTCGATGAAAGAGGCCATCGAGGAGACGCAGCGCCGTCGCGAGATTCAGATGGCATATAACGAAGAACATGGCATTGTGCCCAAGACAGTGCGCAAGGCCATCAACGACATCTCAAGTTTTATTGCCGAGGCCGAAAAAACTGTGGGCTCCAAGGGACGCTCGAAGGGCGACTCTCTTGGCCATGGCGCATTCTATACGCCCGATGAGTCGGGCGAGGGCGGTGTGCCGGAAACGGTGGCGCCCGAGCAGACACTTGCGGAGCAGTTGCAAGAACTGCCGCATGACGAGCTTGTGCGGATCGTCGAAACCATGGAAGAGGATATGCGTAACGCTTCTGCCGCTATGGACTTTGAGGAGGCGGCGCGCCTGCGCGATGCTGTCGTTCAGATTCGGGCGATGCTCGAGGGTGCGTCTGAGGACGAGACGATCGAGCGCTTACGCTCGCAGGCCCGCAAGGGTTCCACGTTCGCATCGGGCAGAAAACGCCAGGGTGCACGGTTTAAGAAATAACGAACAGGCCCCGAGTTCCCTGTGGAGCTCGGGGCCTATGTCTTTTGCGCGCTGGAATTTGTGCGTTAGAGGTCTGCGATCAGGGCTTCAGCACAACGGATGCCGTCGGTGGCCGCGCTCATGATGCCGCCGGCATATCCAGCTCCCTCACCACAAGGGTAGAGGCCCGGGGTCGACACGGCATGGCACGCTCGGTCTCGGGTGACAGTGACCGGTGAGCTCGAACGAGTCTCCACGCCGGTAAGAACGGCATCGGGACGGTCGTAGCCTCGTAGCTTTTTTCCGAGTAGGGGAAGTCCCAGACGGAGCGACTCGACGATATGCTGCGGTAGGGCTTCGTCAATTGCCGTCCAGGTCACACCGAGCGGATAGGTGGGCTTTACCTTTCCGGGCGCCTTGCTGGCGCGTCCTGCGAGGAAATCTCCGACGAGTTGTGCCGGTGCGTTCCAGTTGGAACCGCCCAGGCGATAGGCGGCCGCCTCGCAGGCACGCTGGAGCTCGATGCCGGCGAGCGGGTCATCGTTGGGAAGGTCCTCGGGTGTGACGTTAACGAGCAGGGCGGCATTTGCGTTGCGTCCGTCGCGGGCATTGAGGCTGGCCCCGTTGACGCACAGGTGGCCCTGCTCGGAAGAGGCGGCGATAACCTGCCCGCCGGGGCACATACAAAACGAGAACACGCTGCGGCCGTTGGAAAGATGGGCAACAAGTTTGTAGGGGGCTGCTCCGAGGGCAGGATGTCCCGCCGAGGTTCCATATTGGGCTCGGTCGATGTCGCGCTGCGGATGCTCGATGCGAACGCCCATGGCAAAGGTCTTTTGTGCGAGGGCCACGTTGTGGTCCTTAAGGAGCTCAAAAATATCGCGAGCAGAATGCCCGCAGGCGAGGATGAGGTGCTTTGTCTCGATTGACTCGTAAGCGGCGTCTTGGGACGATTGGACATCAATACCGGTGATGGCGCCAGACACGTCGATGCGAATGTCGACGAGCTTCGTTCGATAACGGACGACACCTCCGAGCTGCTCGATGCGCTGGGATATAGCGGTGACAACCGTGGGAAGGATGTCGGAGCCAATGTGCGGCTTGGCATCCCACAGAATATCGCGGGGCGCCCCCGCCTCGACGAAGGTTTCGAGGATAAGGCGATGGGCGGGATTTTTTGTTCCCGTATTGAGCTTGCCGTCCGAGAAGGTCCCCGCGCCGCCCAGACCAAACTGGATATTGCTCTCGGGGTCGAGGATGCGCTCCTTTAGAAAGAGGTCGATCGCCCGCGAGCGGCGAAATGCCGGGTCGCCGCGCTCGATGAGCAAGGGCTTAAGACCTGCTTCGGCGAGCGTAAGCGCAGCGAAAAGGCCGGCGCATCCGGCGCCGACAACGACAGGGCGTTCTTGAGGTGCGTCGGAGGCGGGGGAGGGGAATGAAGGCTCATCGTCTTCTATCGCGCGTACGCGCGAGCGGTCACGCTCGGCAACGCTGTCGACCGCTTCTCGCTCGAGGTGGGGACTAGTCAGCTCAACACGAAAGCTCAGGATAAAATGGACGTCTCGTTTTTTGCGAGCGTCGATTGACTTGCGGTGGAGCTCGATGGACTTGATCTCTGAGTCCTTGCAACGTAGGATGCGCTTGGCGACTCGCTTGCCAACAATGAGACAGGCATTTTCATCGCCGGCTTCATCGAGCGACGCGTTGACTTGGGTGATTTCAATCATCGAGGTCTCCTTAGAGGCAAGAAAGAGGCCGTCCGGTATCCCAGATGGCCCGAATGCGTTTTTGATTATAGACTGCGCGGCTACAGGCTGCTTGCAGCGCGAATGCCCGAGATCCAGGCCCACGCAAGGTTAAAGCCTCCGCAATCGGCGTCGATGTCGAGCGCTTCACCGCAGACGTAAAGCGGGGCGTCGACAACGCTGCGCGCGCGTAGGCTGGGTGTTGAGATGCTCTCGACAGATATGCCACCACGCGTGACCTGCGCTGAGCGCTCCTCGGCTGTTCCCTCGACGAGCAACTTAAAGTGTTTGAGGATCGAGACCAGGTGGATGACATCGTTGGAGCCTGGATGGCACTGCTCGAACGCTGTGCAGACGACGCGGGAGAGTTGCGGGGCGAGCATGCCGTCGAGCCAACGGGGATCGCGGGGCGAAAAGCCGCCGAGCAGCTCAACGCGCCGGTTGAGCATATCGAGCAACTCGTCTTTGGAGAGGTCGGGGAAAACGTCGAGCAGGATCGTATCGCCGTGCTGGATACGACGAGAGAGGTTGAAGACAGCGACGCCCGAGATACCGAAGGTTCGAAACAGCACTTCACCGTCTTCGTGCCAGAGCTCATTATGATTGTGGGCGAGCGTCAAGCGGGCACGGACGCGCAGGCCATCCAACGTCTTAAGTGCCGCCCGATCGCCAACGACCGTTGCCGATACGGGGCAGAGGATGGGGCGCAGCGAAGTGAGGGGGAGGCGAAACGTATCGGCGATACCGGTGGGGTTGCCGCCCGTAGCGATAATTACGGCATGTGCCTGCAGGGCCTCGTTCTTGCGAGGGACATCGGCGAGCGCTTTCCGAAGCGAGCGGAGCTCCGATTTTCGGCCATCGTGCTTTTTTGCCTTGAGCGCCCGCGCTGGACGGTCTATTTGGAGTGCCCAGCCTTCGGAAGCTTTGTGCGCCGAGGCAACGTTGGCTCCGCAGATTAAGGTGATACCTAGGCGGTCGCAAACGCTGAGAAGCGCGTCGCGCACCGATTCGGCGCGAAGGGAGCGCGGGTACAGCCGGCCTTCCTCGGAGGTTGTCATGATACCCAGCGAGGAGAAGAACCCCATAAGCTCTTGTTCGGGCTGGGGGCCCATGACGGATTCGACGAATGCGGGGTGGTTATACCGCTGAGGATCAATCGATTCGTTGGAGAGGTTGCAGCGGCCGTTACCGGTCGCAAGGAGCTTGAGGCCGCAGGCGACATCGCGCTCAACGATGCAGACGCTTTTGCCAGCGCGTGCGGCCGTAATGGCGGCGGCGAGGCCTGAAGCCCCGCCGCCGATTACCAGGACGTCATAGAAGGCGCTCGTGTTCACTTAGGCCTCGTCGGTCTCGTGCGGGGTAATAGCCTCGACGGCAGAGACTGCCTTGGGCAACATGCCATCGGGCAGCGCGGTCTCGACCTCGCCCTTATCGCAGGCCTCGGCGAGTGCCGGATTAATGGGAAGCTGGCCCAAGATGTCGAGGTTATAGCGCTCTGCGACCTCGGGGAGCTTGCTCTTGCCAAAGACCTCGATCTTCTTGCCGCAGTCGGGGCACTCAATATAGCTCATGTTCTCGACAATGCCCAGAATGGGGACGTTCATCTTCTCGGCCATGTTGACCGCCTTGGCGACGATCATCGAGACCAGATCCTGCGGGCTCGTGACGATGACGATGCCGTCGACGGGCAGCGACTGGAAGACGGTGAGCGCGACGTCGCCTGTTCCCGGAGGCATGTCGACCAGTAGGTAGTCGATGGGGCCCCACGAGGTCTCGCTCCAGAACTGCCTAATGGCGCCTGCGATGACCGGACCGCGCCAAAGGACGGGGTCGGTCTCGTTTTGGAGCAGCAGGTTGGAGCTCATGACCTTGACGCCGTGCTCGGAGATTTCGGGCAGCATAAGGTTGCCAAGGGCATGGACGTGGCGTCCGCTCATACCGAACATCTTGGGGATAGAGGGACCGGTAATGTCGGCATCGAGGACGCCGACCTTGTGGCCGTGACGGGCAAGCTCGGTGGCGATGGCACCGGTGACAAATGACTTGCCGACACCGCCCTTGCCGGAAAGCACGGCGATGACGCGTTTGACCTCGGACAGCGTGTTCTCCTCAAATTGCGACGGCGACGTTTGTCCGCCGGCGGCCTGTGCGTGTTCGCAACCCATGTATGACTCCTTTGTATATGCTGGGGCCGGGGCCCCGCGATGTGACACGAGCGTCATTGTACCCTCGTTTGCGAGCGGGAGTCATTTGCGATGCGTTTGGGCCGAGCGTGCTTGCAATACGATGGGCCCAAGCGAATGGGCGGGCTTACTGAACTTTGCTGGCGAACTCGAGGTATTGCATGCGCTGCAGCTTGTCGATCGTCGAGGCGTAGGGGCTGTCTTCCGATTCCAAGTCGTAGCGCAGCCCGTCGGCACCGAGATAGCCGGCGACATTGATGGTGGGCACATCTGACCTTGTCGCAAGCAGGGCCTTTTGGTAATTGGTGAGCGGGGCGCCGATCTTATTAAGGGTAATGGCTGCAATCTCGTTTGCCCCGACGGTGTCGTAGACGTTGAGCTCGGTATTGCCGGCGATCTCATAGTTAGCCCAGACGAGATATGTCGACTGATAGATACGGTAAGCGTGGCTTGCCGTATCTTCCTGAGGGTACAGCTCGTCGTTGAGAGTCGTTGCGGCGCTCGGCTGATGGTCGCCAAAAAAGACAAGAACAACCGGTCTGCCGATATTGCGGAGCTCGTTGATAAAGTACTCGAGGTCCCGGTCGGATGCGTTGATGCAGGTGAGATAGGTGTTGAGCGCGCTGTTGGCGCCCTCGCTGGCTCCCTCGACCCAATAGTTTGTCAGCTCTTCGGCGGGAACGGTGCCATAGTCGTAGCCGCCGTGATTTTGCATCGTGACGTCAAAGATGAACTGCGGCGCTTCGTCGGTTCTAAGCAGGTCGAGTATCTTGTCGTAGGTGGCGTAGTCGCATACGCCGGCATGGTAATAGGGCGCACCTTCGAAATCGCCGATTGAAAGAAAGTCTCCAAAGCCAAGCTGCTGATAGATTTTATCTCGATGGTAGTTGACGGGGTTTTGCGGGTGCATAGCGGTAGTGGTATACCCAAGCTCTTTAAGATCCTTTGCCAGGCTGTTGACGCCATTCATCTGATACAGCTGATAGGGGATCTTGCCTAATCCGACAAAGGCCGTTGTCGCTCCGGTCAAAAATTCGAATTCGGAGTTTGCCGTTCCGCCACCGGTGACCGAAGCGAGCATGGTGCCGCGAACAAGTGTGTCGGGAAGCGAGTTGTAGAATGCGGGGCCGGTGTACCCGGCCGCCTGGAGCTGCTCAAAGCACGAAAGGTCGCTAAAACTCTCGTTCATGACGGCAACAATCGTCGGCTTGATTTCATTGAACTGGGCAACGGCCGCCGCGCGCTGCTCGCTCGAGCCATATGTGCTGTCGTAGACGGCGGCGAGCTCCTGCTCGATGCTCTGCGCCTCATCGGGCGTATAGTCTTCGGGCTTCTCAATGGGCAACTCGTTGACCATTTCGGTGAACGAAGTGATAAAACCCTGAGACACATACGTGGTGATGGGTTGCCAACGGTCAAATCCAAAATCCAGCGCCTGCTCCAAGTCGATGCTGGAAAAGCCCGAGAGCCCCACAACGGTCACGAGCAGAAAAGCGCAGAGGTTAGCGGCGATTGCGGGGAAGACATGGGTGGGCGTACGGAGCTTTCGCGGTCGGATGAGCGAAAGAAGCCCCAGGGAAATCTCCAGCAGGGCGAGAGAGGTTACGATTCCGGCGGTAAAGGTAAACTCGTATCCCTCGCTCACTTCCATTGCGGTGCCAAGGGCCAAGATATCGCTTGGCAGGATGGCTTCGCCTTTAAACGTTATGACGAAGTGCTCGGCAATGCCAAGGATGCAACAGACGACGGGCACGAGGGCCATGACGCCTCCATGACGCTGACCCAGCAAATAAAGGGAGAGCAGAACCGTCGCGAGCAGCCCGACGGAAAACCCGAATGAGTTGGCGGGAATGCGATAGAACGTTTCGTTGCAGGCAATTTCGAGTGAAACGAACGAGAGCGCTGAAACAGCGGCGATGACAAGGATGTCACGGCAAATACAGGCAACCGTTCCCGTCGCAAGGTCGGTTTGGTCGATAAGTCCCGAAACCAAGGGCTCGACAAGAAGCATGACGGCGGCAGCACCGAGCGCCGAATAAGAAAGAATCCATAGGGAGCTGCCCTCATTTACGAGCAATTGATTCGTAACCCATGCAGCTACCACGCCGAGCGGGATGAGGAGCGTCGCGCACCAAAAGACGCGGGCAATGGGTGGCTTTTCGTTGCGTTTGATTGAAAAATACACGCGCACGACGACGGCGGCCACGATAAGGACGGCGATGGATATGGGCAGATTGGCCATGTCGCTCGAAGTGATTTCAAGGGGGATATCTTCGGTCATGGACGTTCCTCTGTTACAGCAAATTAAGTTCAGTATTAGATTACTGTAACCTTTCCGCGGCATTTCGAGAAACAAAGCGCCCGATACGCAAAGCTAAAGGTCTGCGAATCTTGTATTACGAACATCTGTGCGCGTCGAGTGCGCTAAACTCATCGGCAGTATGATTCGATGCAATAGGAGGCAAGGAGCTTCCATGTCTGATTCTTCTATCGTTATTCGCGGCGCTCGTGAGCACAACCTCCGTGATATCGATGTTTCCATTCCGCGTGACCAACTCGTGGTCATTACCGGTCTTTCTGGCTCGGGCAAGAGTTCGCTGGCATTTGACACTATCTATGCCGAGGGCCAGCGTCGATACGTCGAGAGTCTTTCGAGCTATGCGCGCCAGTTCTTGGGACAGATGGACAAACCCGACTTGGATTCAATCGACGGCCTTTCGCCGGCGGTGTCGATCGACCAAAAGACGACGTCTAAAAACCCTCGCTCGACGGTTGGCACCGTAACCGAGATTTATGACTATCTGCGCCTGCTGTTCGCCCGTGTGGGCACCCCGCACTGTCCCGAATGCGGCCGTGTCATTGAGCGCCAGACGACCGACCAGGTTGCCGACAAGGTCTTGGCGGCGGGGGAGGGCCGCCGCGCGTTTGTGCTGGCACCGGTGGTGCGCGGGCGAAAAGGCGAGTACACCAAGCTGTTTGAAGACCTTCGCGCCGAGGGCTTTAGCCGCGTGCGTGTCGACGGCGAGGTTCGCTCGCTTGATGACTCTATCGATTTGGATAAGAAATTCAAGCACGATATCGAGGTCGTGGTCGACCGCATCGTGATTCGCGAGAACTCGCTGGGCCGTATTGCCGAGTCCGTTGAACAGGCGACTGCGCTGGCGCACGGCAATGTGAACGTATACTTGCTGCCCGACCGCGACGCTCCCGAGGGGACCGAAGGCGAGTTGCTGGAGTATTCGCTGGCGTTAGCGTGCCCGGAGCATGGACACTCCATCGATGACCTGCAGCCGCGCGATTTCTCGTTCAACGCGCCCTATGGCGCGTGCCCCGAGTGCGATGGCCTGGGTTTTAAGAAGACGGTCGATGCCGAGGCCCTAATCGAAGACCCCTCGAAGTCGATCGCCGACGGGGTCTTTGGCAGCCTGTTTGGCAACTCTAACTACTATCCGCAGATTTTCGCTGCGGTTTGTAAGCACTTCAAGGTGAGCGTCGATACGCCGTGGGAGGATCTGCCTCCGCGGGTGCGTCGCGCGTTTTTAGACGGCATGGGCGACCAGAAGATTTCGGTCG
The DNA here is from genome assembly GCA_900546105.1 of uncultured Collinsella sp. Taxonomy (GTDB): domain Bacteria; phylum Actinomycetota; class Coriobacteriia; order Coriobacteriales; family Coriobacteriaceae; genus Collinsella. The sequence continues at coordinate 12,004 of URBP01000026.1, read as the reverse complement.
ACTATCAAAAGCTCGATGGGCGCCGCAGCCAGTGGGACACCAAGTTCTCGGGCGTGCGCAATATCCTGTACGAGCGCTATACCGAGACGACGAATGAGAACACCAAGGCGCGCTTGGAGAAGTACATCCGCGAGGAGCCGTGCTCGAGTTGCCATGGTGCTCGTCTGCGCCCCGAGATGCTCGCCGTTACCGTAGGCGGTAAGTCCATTTACGAGGTCTGCTGCCTATCGTGCCGCGAGTCGCTCGAGTTTTTTGAGGGCTTGGAGCTTACCGAGCGCCAACAATTTATCGGCGGGCGCATCGTTAAGGAAATCCTGGAGCGCCTGCGCTTTCTGGTCGATGTCGGACTCGACTATCTGACCCTCGACCGTGCCTCGGCGACGCTTTCCGGAGGCGAGGCCCAGCGCATTCGCCTGGCAACGCAGATCGGCGCCGGCCTCATGGGTGTGCTGTATATTTTGGACGAGCCGTCGATCGGCCTCCATCAGCGCGATAACGAGCGCCTGATCAAGACGCTTGAGCGCCTACGCGATATCGGCAATACCGTCATCGTCGTCGAGCATGATGAGGATACGATTCGTGCTGCCGACTATGTGATCGACATGGGCCCCGGTGCGGGCGTGAACGGCGGACACGTGGTCGCCGCGGGAACGCCTGCCGATATCATGGCGTGCCCCGATTCGATGACGGGTGCCTACCTGACCGGCAAGCGAATGATTCGGGTTCCCGATGAACGCCGCAAGCCCGGTCGCGGCTGCCTTAAGATCACGGGCGCTCGAGCCAACAACCTCAAAAACGTTACCGCCAAGATCGAGTTTGGTACGCTTACGGTTGTTACCGGCGTGTCGGGATCGGGCAAGAGCTCCCTGGTTACCGACACCATCGCGCCTGCGCTTACGAATGCCATTCACCGTTCGACGCGTCCTGTGGGCCCGTACAAAAAGCTCGAGGGTATCGAGTGCATCGATAAGGTGATCGACATCGACCAGTCGCCGATTGGCCGCACGCCGCGTTCCAACCCTGCTACGTACATTGGCCTGTGGGATGATCTTCGCGCGCTGTTTGCGAGTACGCCGGAGTCGAAGGCGCGCGGCTACTCGCCGGGACGTTTCTCCTTTAACGTGAGCGGCGGTCGCTGCGAAGCATGCAAGGGCGACGGACAAATTAAGATCGAGATGCACTTCCTTCCCGATATCTATGTCCCCTGTGAGGTCTGCGGCGGCAAACGCTATAACCGCGAGACGCTTGAGGTCACCTACCGTGGTAAGACCATCTCGGACGTGCTCGACATGAGCGTCACCGAGGCACTGGCCTTCTTTGGGAATATCCCGCAGATTAAGCGCAAGCTCCAGACGCTGTACGATGTAGGCTTGGGCTACGTGAGCCTGGGCCAGCCCGCCACGACGCTCTCGGGCGGCGAGGCGCAGCGTGTGAAGCTCGCCAAGGAGCTTCATCGACGCCAGACGGGCAAGACGTTCTATATTTTGGACGAGCCGACGACCGGCCTTCATTTTGAGGACGTCCGCCAGCTGCTCGATGTGCTGCAGCGCTTGGTCGATGCGGGCAACACGGTGCTGGTGATTGAACACAACCTTGATGTCATCAAGGTTGCCGACCGCCTGATCGATATGGGCCCCGAGGGCGGTAACGGCGGCGGAACCGTCGTGGTTTCGGGCACACCGGAGCAGGTTGCGGACTGTCCGCAGAGCTATACGGGCAAGTTTTTGGCGCCGTTGCTCAGGCGTGACCGGGAGCGTCAGGCTCAACTTGATGCTCAATAAATAGGCGATTCAGCTTATGGGCGCCATCGACTCCTTGTGATTCGATGGCGCTTGCTGTGTCGAAGTGACGTATGCAGCCGAATTGGACATATACTTAATCCTTACGTCCGAATGCGAGGGAAAGGATATGCCATGGCAAAGGCTGTAAAGACGCCAAAAACCAATGCGATGCGCGAGCTGGAAAGCGCCGGCATTTCCTATGTTCTACATACGTACGAAGACGATGGTGATGAGTCGGCGGGCCTGGGGGTCGCGATTTCGGAGCAGCTTGGCGAGGAGCCCGGTCAAGGATTTAAGACCTTGGTCTGCGTGACGCCGTCCAACGACCACGTCGTGTGCTGCATCCCTGTTGCCGACGAGCTCGATCTAAAGTCCGCCGCGCGTGCCGCGGGGGAGAAGTCCTTGGCCATGATGCATGTGAAGGATTTGCTTGCGGCGACTGGCTACGTTCGCGGCGGCTGCAGTCCGGTCGGTATGAAAAAACGCTACCGGACGCTCATTGATGAGACATGTGTCCTTTGGGATACCATTTTTATTTCGGGAGGCAAGCGTGGTTATCAGCTCGAGCTTGCACCTGATGATTTAATTGCATTTTGCGGGGCGACAGTTGCCGCGATTACGAGAGAGGACTGAGCGATGCCGCAGGAAGAATTGAAGCGCGGAGCTCATTTTGCAGAAGAATCTGCGCCTCAGACACCCTCATCCGAAGCTTCTTCGTCGCGAGATGACACTGACGACATGGGTTCGTCGGACTACTCCACGGTTGGTCGTTCCGCCGGGCTTATGACCATCCTGACCATCGTGTCTCGCGTCACCGGTTTTATCCGCACGTGGGCAATGGCGGCCGCTATCGGCATGTCGCTACTCTCGTCCTCCTATCAGGTCGCCAACAACCTGCCAAATATGCTCTACGAACTCGTGATGGGCGGCATGCTCGTGACGGCGTTTTTGCCCGTGTACATGGGCGTGAGGCGTGAGCAGGGTCGCGAGGCCTCGAACGAGTACGTGGGCAACCTGCTTGGCATTCTGCTTTTGGTGCTGGGTGGCATTTCGTTGTTGGGGACCGTGTTCGCCCCGGGCTTTATCTGGACGCAATCGTTCCTTTCGGGTGACGGCGGCAGCATGGATACCGCTGCGTTCATGTTCCGTTTCTTTGCCATCCAGATTCTGTTTTATGGTTTGGGCTCGGTGTTTTCGGGCGTTCTCAACGCGCACCGCGACTACTTCTGGTCGACGTTTGCCCCGGTCCTCAACAATGTGATCGTCATTGCGAGCTTTATGGGTTTTGCGCCCGTGTCCGCACAGTTTGGCGAACGTGCCGGCATCATCTTGATTGCGGCCGGTACGACCCTCGGTGTTTTTGTTCAGATGGCATGTCAGATCCCCGCGCTTGGCAAGCACGGCGTGCATCCCCATATCCATATCGACTTTAAGGACCCCGCACTGCGCCAGACGATTGCGCTCGGTATCCCGACGCTGCTCGCCACGGTGTGCATGTTTGTCTCGACTTCTATCACCAACGCTGCCGCGCTGGTGGTCCAGCCCGAGACTGGTCCTTCAGTCATCGCCTATGCGCGCCTGTGGTACACGCTGCCCTACGCGCTGATTGCCGCCTCGCTTTCGACGGCGCTCTATACCGAGCTCTCTCACGACGCACAGGAGAAGGATTACGACAGCGTTCGCACGGGCATTTCGCGTGGCGTCGCCCAGATGCTGTTCTTCCTGATTCCGTTCGCGCTGTACCTGATTGTCTTCGCGCGTCCGCTCAACATGATTTACTGTGCCGGCAAGTTTGATGAGTCCGGCGTGGCGCTGGTGTCCGAGTTCCTTGTCTACCTGGCGTTCTCGCTGCCGCTCTACGGCGTGGTCGTGTTGATGCAGAAGAGCTTCTCTGCCTTGCTCGACATGAAGCCCTATAGCCGCTATTGCCTGTATTCTGCCATCGGCCAGGCCGGCTCAGTTCTGCTGTTTGGCGTTGTACTGGGCTTCGGTATGCCGGCAATCGCACTTTCGTATGTCGTCGACTACGTGATCTTGGTCGGTTGTTCGCTGTGGTGGCTGCGTCGTCGCCTGCGTGGTCTTCAGGTTAAATCTATCCTGCATGGCGGTTTCTTTGGCCTTTTGCTCGGTGGCCTGGGTGCTGCCGCAGGCGCCGGCGTCATGTGGGCGCTTGAGCACTTTGTCGGGGCACTTGGCGGCTCGATTCTGATTACTCTTGGCTACGTTTGCGTTGCGGGTGTCGTCTCGCTTGCTGTTACCTTTGGCCTTGCCGTCGTCCTTAAGATGCCCGAGGTCTCGGCGCTGATTCGTCGCAAGTAGGTGCGCGTGGCCGGTCACGACAACATTCCAACGCTTGCCGAGCAGGTTTCGCGCGTTCCCACGCAGCCCGGCTGCTACCTTTGGAAAGACGCCAAGGGCGATGTCATCTACGTGGGCAAGGCGAAAAACCTGCGCGCCCGTATGCGTCAGTACGTGACGCTGCAGGACGAGCGCCAGAAGATCCCGCTGATGATGCAGTTGGTGGCGAGCTTTGACTATATCGTGGTGGAGACCGAGCACGAGGCGTTGGTGCTCGAGCGCAATTTGATTGGTCAGTACCATCCGTACTTTAACGTCGACCTCAAGGATGACAAGAGCTACCCCTTTATCGCCATTACAAAGGGCGACCTGTATCCCGCTATCAAATACACGCGTGAGCGTCATAAGCCGGGAACGCGCTATTTTGGACCTTATACCGATAGCCGCGCCGCACGTGAGACGATAGATACGCTGCGCAAGGTTATCCCCATCTGCTCCGCATCCTGTGCGGAGTGGCGTCGTTGTCGCCGTATCGTCGAGTCCCACAAGGGCGAGGAAGACATCGTCAATATGATTTGCGCGCAAAACGGGCGCCCCTGCTTCGACTATCATGTCGGGCGCGGCCCGGGTGCGTGTGTCGGCGCGATTTCCCCGGCAGACTATGCCAAGAACGTCAAGCGTGTCGAACGTTTTTTGTCGGGCCATCGCAAGGACGTCGTCGACGAGCTGACATCCGAGATGACGGAGGCCGCCGAGGCGCTCGATTTTGAGCGCGCCGCCCGCGTCAAACGTCGTTTGGAGGTCATCAGGGGTCTGGACGACCGTCAGCAAGTCGTTTTTCCCTCCAGTGTCGATATCGATGTTATCGGTTTCTATCGCGAGGAGACCATCTCCGCCGCTTGCGTCTTCGTCGTTCGCGAGGGCCGAACAGTTCGCACCTGCGAGTTCATTCTTGACAAGGGTCTTGATGTTGACGAGGAAGAGCTCCAGTCGGGCTTTCTTAAGCGCTATTACGACGAGACGGCTGATATTCCAGCTGAGATAAACCTCTCTGTCGAGCTTGAGGATGCGGAGGCGCTGGGGGAGTGGCTTGCGGGCAAGCGCGAGCGTTCCTGCCATCTCCATAGGCCGCAGCGTGGCGAAAAGCACCGTCTGCTCGATATGGCATCCAAAAATGCGCGCCATGCCCTCATGCGCTACATGATGCGAACGGGGTACGCTGACGACCGCACCAATCAAGCGCTCCTGGAGCTCGAAAGTGCGTTGGCGCTGCCATCGCCGCCGTTGCGTATCGAGTGCTTCGATATCTCGACGCTGCACGGAACCTTTACCGTCGCCTCGATGGTGGTGTTTACCAACGGGCGCGCCGACAAGAGCCAGTACCGTCGTTTTAAAATTCAGGCCGAATTGGACGAGGCAAACGACTTCGTGTCGATGTCCGAGGTTTTGGGACGACGCTATGCTCCCGAGCGCATGGCTGACGAGCGCTTTGGCACGCGCCCCGATTTGCTCGTTGTCGATGGCGGTAAGCCGCAATTGACCGCTGCGATCAAGAAACTTGAGGCTCTTGGGCTCGATATACCAGTTTGTGGCTTGGCAAAGGCCGATGAGGAGGTTTTCGTGCCTTGGGACGAGACTCCCGTCGTGCTGCCGACCGGGTCCGCGTCGCTCTATCTAATTAAACAGGTGCGCGATGAATCGCACCGTTTTGCCATCACGTTCCATCGCGAATTGCGCGACAAGGCCATGACGGTTTCGGTACTCGATGACGTTCCAGGCGTGGGACCCACCAGAAAACGTGCCCTTATGCGCCATTTTGGCTCGATGAAGCGTTTGCGCGCGGCGAGCGAGCAAGAGATCGCGGAAGTTCGCGGCATACCTGCCGATGTTGCCAAGGCGGTCCACGAGGCGCTCGTTGCATGGAATGCCGAGCGCGCCGAGGCGGCGGCTGGCCATTCCGATAGCTAAACACGAGTCTAAACAACTGATATACATGATTGCGCGATTTTCAACCATTTATTTCGCCATGATTGCCCGCTGGTTTCGGGTTTTATTAACGCTAAAACGTTTGACTAACCCAAGCGAAAACCCTGCTATCCTGCGGGTTGACGAAGACTGATATCTCACCTCGCCGATACATACTGTCTGGCGAATCGTTTGTCAACGAATTCGGTGAACGGTAGTAAATACCGTTCAAGCGTATGTATGTATCGGTCGCCGAGCGCGGCACCTCAGTTGGGCTCGTCGGTAGGTAAGGTATATATCGTCCGCAAGTTGCGCGGGGGCACGTCTAGGTGCTCCCGGGTAAGATTCTCTATTGATAGGAGAAGACATGGCCATCATCAACAAGGGTATGTCCAGGCGTTCGTTCCTCGGCCTCACCGGCAGCGTCGCTGCTGTCGCAGGGCTTGGTCTCACCGGCTGCGGTGGCAACTCCAGCGACGAGGGTTCCGCTTCCGGTTCCACCGATTCCGCCAACCGTGGCGGCGGCGTGATCACCGCTGGTTCCGCTTACGCTCCGTCCAGCTTCGATCCCGCCAGCACCGGCTCCGCTGTGGGCCTGGGTGCTAACTGGCACGTCGTCGAGGGCCTCTACGGCATCGATTACCACGACTACAGCACCTTCAACGAGCTCGCCACCGACGATCCCAAGTCTGTGGACGACACCACTTTCGAGGTCACCATCCGCAAGGGCGCCAAGTTCTCCGATGGCACCGAGGTCACCGCTGACGATGTCGTTGCCTCCTACACCGCTTGCGCCGCTTCCGCTACCTATGCCCCGTTTTTCCAGCCCTTCGAGTCCATCGAGGCCAAGGACGCCAGCACCGTGACGGTCAAGACCAAGGTCCCCAACTTCTCCCTGCTCAAGGATCGTCTGGCCATCGTCCGCGTTACCCCGGCCACCCAGACCGAGGAGGATCGCGCCAAGCAGCCGATCGGCTCCGGCCCCTGGATGTACGACTCTATCTCCGATACCGAGATCACCCTGGTTCCCAACCCCGAGTACAACGGTGAGTATGCTGCCGAGGATAAGAAGATCCAGTACAGCATCCTGACCGACCCCACCGCTCGCGTTACCGCTCAGCAGGAGGGCTCCACGCTCGTTATGGAGCTCGTTACCGCTGACGCCGTCGACCAGCTCGAGAGTGCCGGCTGCAAGATCGATAACGTTCAGGGTTTCGGCACCCGCTTCATCATGTTCAACGTCGCCAAGGAGCCTTGGAACAACGTCAAGGTCCGTCAGGCTGTCATGTATGCGCTCGACACCGAGAAGATGGTCAGCAACACCTTCGCCGGCCTTGCCACCGCTGCCAGCTGCTACCTGCCCAAGAGCTTCACCAACTATCATGAGGCTTCCACGGTGTACAAGACCGACGCCAAGAAGGCTAAGAAGCTCATTGAGGAGTCTGGCATCACCCCGGGTGCCATCACCCTGCGCACCACCGACAACGAGCAGATTAAGGGCATGGCCGCCCAGGTCAAGAACGACCTCGACGCTCTCGGCTTCGATGTGACCATCCAGACCGATACCTCGCCGGCCACCTACGCTGCCATCGACGGCGGCGAGGCCTACGATATCCTCCTTGCCCCTGGCGATCCTTCCTGCTTCGGCGCCGACCCCGACCTGCTGCTCAACTGGTGGTACGGCGACAACGTCTGGATGCAGACCCGTTGCCCGTGGAAGGAGTCCGCTGAGTGGCAGAAGCTCCACAGTCTCATGGACGAGGCTCTTGCCGCCGAGGGCGACGAGCAGCAGAAGAAGTGGAACGAGTGCTTCGACATCATTGCCGACAACGCCGTTCTGTACCCCGTTGTCCACGTCAAGACCGTCTCCGCTTCCTGGGACGATCCGTCCACTGCGCCCAACGGCGAGGCCCTCGATGGCTTCAAGGGCATCGGCACGACGAGCATGTCCTTCAGGGGCGTTGCGACCGTCAAGGCGTAAGACTCGCTTGAGTCTGTATGCAGGATGTCGGTCGTTGGGACCGTATCCTCATAGTTGAAACAAAGACCCGGGCGGCAACGATGTCGCTCGGGTCTTGTAATGAGTATCCGTACTCATATACCAGTTGGTCCTACCGACAAAAGAAAGGGGAGAGAACGTGAACAACTTGCTACGTTTGATTGGAAGGCGTCTTGTGGCGCTGCCGATCATGGCATTGGGCGTCACCGTCCTGGTGTTCTTCCTTATGTCGTTCTCCAAGACCGACCCCGCCTACACGGCGTTGGGTGACGGTGCCTCGCCCGAGGCGGTTGCCGAGTACCATGAGAAGTATGGTCTGGACGACCCCTGGCCCGTGCGCTACGTGCGCTATATGGGCGATTTGATTCATGGCGACATGGGCACCTATGGTGCTGCTCGCAACTCCGTTGCCAAGCGCATCTCCACGGCCCTGCCCGTCACGATGCAGCTGACCTTCATCGGTCTTGCCATCGGTGCGGTCGTTTCGTTTTTGCTCGGCGTCATCGCGGCACTGTATCGCGACAAATGGCCGGACCAAGTGATCCGCGTCTTTTCCATCGCCGGCTTGGCAACCCCGTCGTTCTGGCTTGCCGTTCTGTTGATCCTGCTGTTCTCTTCCTACCTTAAGGTGCTCCCGGCATCGGGTGCTCTGCCTCACTTCACCACGAATCCGGTTGGCTATCTGGGACGTATGATCATGCCCGCTATCGCCTTGGCATTTCCGCTGACGGGCCAGATGACTCGTATCGTGCGTACCGCCATGGTCGAGGAGCTCGACAAGGATTATGTCCGTATGGCTCGCGGCGCCGGCGTTCCCGAGAAGGTCGTCGTCGGCATCAACGTTCTTCGCAATGCGCTGATCACCCCGGTCACCACCCTCGGTCTTAAGATCGGTTACCTCATGGGCGGCGCCGTCGTCATCGAGGTTATCTTCAACCTCCCCGGCATGGGCACCGCGATTCTGCAGGGCGTTCAGGGCAACGAGGCGAACCTGGTTCAGGGCGTCGTTATCGTCGTTGCTCTTGCCTTCATCATCATCAACATCGTGGTTGACATGCTCTACCTGCTCATCAACCCGCGCATCAGGACGGTGTAGATTATGGTAAAGATTCGAGAGAAGCAAACCGAGCAGCTCGAGAAGGCTGCCTCCAAGGGGCTCAAGCTCGGTGGCTGGAAGAAGATGACGCTGTCTTCTAAGATTGCCGCCGTCGTGCTGGTGCTGGTCGCCCTGACTGCGATTCTGGCGCCCCTTCTTGCCCCCTATAGCCCGGTCGAGATCTTTACGGCTCGCCAGGCTCCCGGCAACGGATTTATCTTCGGTACCGACGATAAGGGTCGCGATATTCTGTCGCGTATGCTCTACGGTGGTCGTTACTCGCTGATTATCGGCTTTGGCGCCACTGCCATGGCTCTGGTCTGCGGCTCGGTCGTGGGCGCCCTTGCAGCGGTTTCGCGCAAGGCCGTCTCCGAGACGATCATGCGTATCTTGGACATCATCATGTCCATCCCGGGCATCGCCCTCGCGGCCGTCTTCGTCTCCATCCTGGGCAACTCCGTTCCGTCGATCATCTTCGCCATCGGCTTTATGTACACTCCGCAGATTGCCCGTATCGTGCGCGCCAACATCGTGTCCGAATACGGCGAGGACTATGTCCGCGCGGTCATCGTTTCCGGCGCCAAGGCTCCGTGGATTTTGATCAAGCATGTTCTGCGTAACTGCATCGCCCCGATCATGGTCTTCACCGTTACCCTGGTCGCCGACGCCATCATCTTCGAGGCCTCGCTGACCTTCATCGGCGCTGGTATCCAGGAGCCCACCGCTACCTGGGGCAACATCCTCGCCGACGCCCGCGGCGGCGTGCTCGCCGGCCGTTGGTGGCAGGCACTGTTCCCGGGCCTGGCCATCATGATCACCTGCCTGGCGCTCAACATCCTCTCCGAGGGCATTACCGACGCCATGGCCGCTGCTCCCTCCGCCGCCCTGGATCCGACCGATTCCTCCAAGCGCCGCGAGGCCGACCTGCTGGTCTCCGACCCCGTTCGCGCCTATAAGGAGCAAGCCCAGTCCCTCTCCGCTCGCCTTGGCGCCCTGCGCGATGTCGAGCTCAAGCGTGACGATCGCCATGTGCCCGACGAGTCTGTCGAACCGATTCTCTCGGTCCGTGACTTCTGCATTCAGTTTGAGCATCACGGTGATATCAACGTCGTCGACCATGTCAACTTTGACGTCCGTCCTGGTCAGACCATGGGCCTGGTGGGCGAGTCCGGTTGCGGTAAGTCCATCACCACGCTGGCCATCATGGGCCTGACCGATGAGGACGAGCATCTTTCCGGCGAGGTCCTCTGGGAGGGCCGTGACCTGCTCAAGATGAGCAAGAAGGAGTGGTTCGGCCTGCGCGGTACCGATATCGCTATGGTCTATCAGGACGCCCTGTCCTCGCTCAACCCCTCCATGCTCATCTCTGCCCAGATGAAGCAGCTCACCAAGCGCGGCGGAACCCGCAGCGCCGAGGAGCTCCTGGAGCTCGTCGGCCTCGATCCCAAGCGCACGCTCGAGAGCTATCCGCACGAGCTTTCCGGCGGCCAGCGTCAGCGTGTCCTGATCGCTATGGCCCTTACCCGCGACCCCAAGCTGGTCATCTGCGACGAGCCCACGACCGCTCTGGACGTTACCGTCCAGAAGCAGGTCATCAAGCTGCTCAACGATCTTCAGGCCAAGCTCGGCTTTGCCATGATCTTCGTTTCGCACGACCTGGCGCTGGTCGCCGAGGTCGCCCATAACATCACGGTTATGTACGCCGGTCAAGTTATCGAGCAGGCACCCACCAAGGAGCTGCTCACTAACCCGATCCACGAGTACACCCGCGGTCTTCTGGGTTCCGTTCTGTCCATCGAGAGCGGTTCGGGCCGCCTGCACCAGGTGCCCGGCGCCGTTCCGAGCCCGCGCGATTTCCCCAAGGGCGATCGCTTCGCGCCCCGCTCGAGCCACCCGCGTATTGGCCTGGACACCCGTCCGGTCTTCAAGCGCGTGCCCGGCACCGAGCACTTCTATTCCGAGCTCCCCGACGAGGTGCTCAAGGCAAATGGTTTGACCCCTCACGCGGAGGTGATGTAGATGAGCGAGACCGCAGTAAACGGCGTCGAGCCGATCATCTTCCTTGATGACGTCCACGTCACCTTTAGGACCCGTACCGGCTCGATTCTGCACCCCAACCTGGTTCACGCCGTCCAGGGTGTAACGATTAAGCTCATGCCCGGTCAGACGATTGGCATCGTCGGCGAGTCCGGTTGCGGTAAGTCCACCACCGCTAACGTCATGTGCGGCCTGCAGGCCCCCACGAGCGGCAAGGTCTACTTTAAGGGCAAGGACGTTACCAAACGTACCGCCGAGGACCGTCGCCACATGGGTCGCGTCATCTCGGTCGTGTTCCAGAACCCGGCCACGGCGCTCAACCCCCGCATGGTCGTTCGCGAGCAGCTGCTCGACCCCATGCGCGTCCACAACCTGGGTACCGAGGCCGAGCAGGAGAAGCGCGTCAAGGAACTCTTGGAGCTCACCGGTCTGCCCAGCTCCGCTGCCGAGGTTCTTCCCGGCCAGCTTTCGGGCGGCCAGCGTCAGCGCGTCGCAATTGCCCGTGCCCTGTCGCTGAACCCCGATGCCATCATCGCCGACGAGCCCACCTCGGCTCTGGACGTTTCGGTCCGCGCACAGATTCTGAACCTGCTGACCGACCTTAAGAAGGAGCTCGGCTTGGCCATGGTGTTCATCAGCCATGACATCCAGACGGTCCGCTATATCTCTGACGACATCATCGTTATGAATGGTGGCAAGATCGTCGAGCAGGGCGAGGCCAAGCAGGTCTTCCAGCACCCCCAGGACCCCTACACCAAGATGCTGCTCGGCGCTGCGCCGTCGTTGCTGCACCCCAAGCTCGGCGAGTAGGCTCGCTTTCCCTCCCGT
>URBP01000025.1 GCA_900546105.1 uncultured Collinsella sp. | reverse complement strand
GAAGACTTGATCGGCAATCGATTTTAATGAAGTCGACAGCGCATGTCAGAGCTTTCAGCAAACCGCATGTAAATTCGTATACCAAAAATTGGTACACGGATTTACCTGCGATGTTCATGCTTGGTCAAAAGCCTATCAAGCGATTTATCCATTATTTTAATGCGCGCGCGTGAGCTTTTGACTGAAGTGGCAGTCCGACCGCCGGCAGGCGGCCACGCTATATCCAAAGGCCACGCCTACTCCCCGTGCCCGGCTACGTCGACGACCCAGTGCTGCCCGTCGAGTTCCTGCCGCAGAGCTACATCAGGGACGTCTTATTGGGGGACGACCACATGGAACCCCGGGAGATCAAGCTGTACGGCTGATCCATCCGTTAACAACATGTCAAAGCCCCAAAACCCAACAGGATCGCGAACGAGGGGATGAATTGACCGCCCGGGTATTTGCGCCAGGGCGGTCAATTTTATCAACCATGGGTGCGATTCTGTGAGGCCATTTTTCTGGCATCCGCCGTTTGCTCCGGTCTCAACGCACCCATCGACCGTTCAGTAACCTTTGCGAACGCGACCACGTGCGCATTTGTCGAACAATCAAATGTCCGACAATGTCTGACGGAGCTGTCAGATATTCACGCACGAACAGGCGAGCTTCGCGAGCGATTGTAGGCAACTAGTAGCCCCAGCTGCGTCTTTGGCGCAGGTTCGACGTCTGACATCTTGAATGTCTAACGTTGAACGAAGCTGGTTGATAACAAGCAGGTGGAATAAACATGGAGCGCGACACCTCTCGCGCAATCGGCGCGCGGCAAGGGTCTGGCCCATCTCATATGTTGCCAACGCTAACGGTGAACCTGAGCGCCCGGGCACATTCTTTGTTGGCTGAAACCGGCATAGCAACTAGCGGAAGGCATCATCGAAGGAGTGTGCTGGAAAGCACCCGTCTCCTTAACTGTTAGAAATGCAAGTTAATAATCTATGTGGCCAATGTGATACCGTTGAACCCGCATATCGATACCGCTCAGCCATTCGCCTCGCCCCCGTCGCACGTATCTTCATCCGGTCTGTTACTTTTAATCTAACGATTCTTTGAGGAACGTAGGTGCTTCTGAATGTACTGTCGACTTCTTCTCAAACTAATCCTAAGAGACAAGGCCGTATGGATTTGTACGCTCGTTCTCGCTGCAGCCTTTTCCGTCCCCATTGCGTTCAATTCACCCATCTACGGGCCCTTCTTTATGAAGCAGGGCATGCAGGGCTTTGTCGACGCATTCAATACGCGCGCGCCCCAGGCCAGCGGCACAGACCTATCGCCAGAGCAGCAAGTCGACGCGGAGCTTGCAAGATACGCGAACGCCGCCCTTGCCGCTCAAACCGACGCCGCCTTTCTCGATTCTGCCGAGAGCTACTACGCGCTCATGGACGAAGGCTTCCAATCCGGGTCCATCGTGGGAGACCGAGAGACCAATGACGCAGACCTCGCGTATTGCCGTGCCCTGAGCAGCTCCGGCATCACGGATATCCCGGCCTCCGCAAACGACCTGCCATTCCTTTCCTTCCTGCCTTACGCCATTGCCACGGCGCCGTCTTTCCTTCCCTTCATCCCCTTCCTCCTCTCGTCGATACTCGTGCTCGGCGCCACAAGGCCCGGGACCCTGGCGGCAAAGGCGCCCGCGCCCAAATTCCGGCGCCTTATCCAGATCGTGTTCTCGATAATCGTCGCGGGGACCGCGATGCTCCTCGCCGGCCTCGCACCCGGGGGCATTTACGCCTTGGTCCTAAACGGCTTCGGGCAAATTGGGTACCCGATCTCCTTCTTCCATGACGGCGCGCTTACCACCACGACCGCGGGAAACGTCTTCACAGCCCTGCTTATCGCGCTGCTTGCGGGCGGAACCTTGATATCCGTTTGCTCCGCCGTCATATCGACCGCAACGAGGCGCGTCCTCGCGGGCCCCCTTACCTCCGCGCTGCTTGTCGCGGCCCCGGCATTCCCGTTGCTGTCCGATTCGGCGCTGGAGCATAACGCCGCGCTCAATCTCCTGCCGCTGGCCGTGTTCTCGCCTATCGAGGCAACGGGTTACGTAGGATGCTTCCCGACAGAATTCATTGGCTCCGGTTCAGGCAGCGCATCGATGCTTGCCGTGGCCCTGGCATACGTCGCGGTCTTTTTTGCGGTCGGCGCCGTTGCGGCACGTTCCCCCAAACAGCCTGGACCCGCGAAAAAGCACCATGGGCTCGAGCTTCTAGACGCGAGCGTGGGATACGGAAGCACGACGATACTTTCAATCGGGTCGCTTTTCCTGAGCCCGGGAACGGCGGCGGGCCTCGTTGCCCCCAACGGCTCGGGGAAAACCACCCTTCTTGAAGCGCTGTCGGGCCAATTTCCCACCCGCATCCGCTCGGGAAGCCTGGCGGCAGACGGAATCTGCCAACGCCGATCAGCCGAATTTGCAGAACTCGTCTACCTGAGCTCTTCGGGCAGCGCGGATCTCTACCCCACGCTATCGGCCATCGAGCACCTTGCTTTCGTTAGGGAGGCGTGGAAATCGGCCGCCGACATCGACTCGCTCTGCGACTCCCTCGGAATCTCCCCATATCTCGACAAGCCGACCCGTAAACTCTCGACAGGAATGAAGCAGCAGGTAAAGCTTGCCATGGCGATAGCGACCGATTGCCCGTACCTCATCCTCGATGAACCGCTGAACGGCCTCGATCCGGGAAAGCGGAAAACCTCCTGCGACGCGATGCGCAGCGAGGTGGCGCGGGGACGAAGCGTGCTCATTTCAAGCCATCTGCTCGACGACCTGGCAGACCTTACCAACTCGTTCTACTTCATCGAGGCCGGCACGCTCGTGGAAAAGATCAAGTCGTCCTCGCAGACGCTCAAGCAGGAATACCTCGATACATACGAAGGAGGTGAATGACATGATAGGCAAGAGCTATGCAAAGATAGCGATTGTTGGCTTTGTACTTTGTCTTGCAATGGTGCTATGTGCATCATTTGCGAGGTATAGGTCCGAGCAGTCGTTCATCGATGGCGCTGAAAATGGGTTTGGCATAGACGGGATGTATGTCAACGATGGCGCGACCAGGCCGTCTATGGCGATTCTTGCAGGCGAAGACATGGAATGGCAAATCTGTAATGGCGATGGCTCTTGTCTGAGTGGTCGTTTGGCCGCAACGAGCGATCCGAATTCGTTCGATCTTCTCGACGATAATGGAGCGGATTGCGGTTCTGTTCACCTTTCATATGCATCGCGAGACGGGATGGACGGCATTCTCTACGTCTCCCACGAAACTGGCGATTTCAAGATGCGCAGGACTAACCGGGTGCCGGCTTTTATCGAGGAGTGAGAGTTCCCGGCGGCCTGCCGATCGGATGAATGCGGGAAGTGTCCGGATAAAGTTGATAATCAAGGAAACAAAGCCGTTCTGCCTGGGACGGCCTTGGCCTGGACTTTAACTACAGCATCGCAATCGACACTTATCAGCTCGCGCAACGCGCATGGCCAAATCTCGGACGCTGGTGCATGGAGGACCTTCGAGATTTACTGGACATCCAAAACGACGACGCACGCCGCGTGCTCGCCGACAGCGAAGACGAGATGGCTGTCTACAATGCGATCAGAAACGGTGTGAAGTCCGGAGAGCTTTCTGTGGAACCGCCGCGCCGTCGCGCGAGCCGACCGGGCAACCCGGGCAATCTGGTCCCGGCTCTCCCGGTCGTATTCCTACGATATCGCCCCTAGATCACCAATGTGTCAGATAAAGAATGAGGCAATGGCTATGATCACGCCTACGGCAGATGCAACGACTGCGCCTTTTTTCCTCTCCTTTAGTCCGACGAATAGGGTTGCCGTAAAGTAAAGGGCGGAAATGCAGGCTATGGCAAGCGAAACGAGTTCCTTGGGCGGTTTCAGCAAAAGGTCGCTAGCAAAGAGTAATGCAAGCAGGGCAAAGCCGATCGTGGTCAAGTATCTCGATTGATTTTGCGACAACATGGCAACTTCCTTTCAGAACATGCAAGTGAAAAGTCGGTACGATGTCATTGCGGTTGCAAAAAAGCCGCCGCTAGGACCGGTTGTCACGAGACCGGCGATAACTTCAGCGGTGCCAGCAAGCTAGAGATCGCGCAGGCAAGCCTCCTCCTTCGCGTTCAGCTTGACCTTGTGAGGGACGGTGCGGTTATTTGCAGATCCGTGAGAATCGCACCACGCCTTGGAATATGAATCCGTGCAGCGTTCGCGCTCAAAAAGGGATATATCGTAATTTTCGTCGTAGTTGTCTCCGACGTAGATCTCGCTGCTCTCGGCGGGAGACCCCTCGTCGGCATAGGCTGCCGCAACGGGCACAAATGGTGTCATGACAAGGGAGAGGCAAAGAGCTGCTGAGACGATGGAGGGCAGGCATTTCTTCATGGCTGGCTCCTTAATCTGGCCTTTGATAGTTACTCGATGTCGCCTCCTTCCGCTTTATACCCGTTGTATTTGGCGTATTTCTTTAATAAGGCAAGAGGTTCTTCCAGTCAAAGGTGAAACCCGTCACAAAGACAACCGATAACGTTGGCGGTAACTGGGGCGGTGCCCCCTCGGCGACGACCGACAAGGTTTATCTGCTCTCGGCAACCGAAGTGTACGGGGATATGCAATCCGACGGCATCCAGTACGAGTGCTACAAATCCAAGGGCGTGACGGGGTCGAACTATTCCGGTGCATCAGGCTATAGCCACTGGACTCGCTCTGTGAGACCGCGCAGCTCCACGTCCTTTCGCTATGTTCAAAGCGGCGGTATTTGCTACAGCTACAGCGCGACGGACTCGTTTTATGTTCTCCCCGCTTTCTGCTTCTGATCTCTTTTAGCGCAAAGCCCTCGCAATCCTGCGAGGGCTTTTCTTTTGGCAATTGCTCGACCGATTCGTGGCTTGAAACATAAATAATCGAGTTAAGGAGACATGGGGTCATACAGCGGCTCTTAGAGCGCCTGCCGTACTCCCCCGCCATTACTTCTGCGACGTCCTAGTATAGAGCCCATCCTAGTTGGCATTTCGATGCAACAGCCCACTTGTCCACCGATCAAGTGAACTACTGGAATAAATATAGCGACACGCTTGTTCGTTACAGCGGCTATATCTGTGTAAATCGCCGCGATAAATTCAGCCTATACTCGGCTGTATACCAGCTACGCGTATGTAGATTCATACCGCGTTAATAAATCGGCTCAAACGTGTGCAAAATGCGCAAGTAGCCGCAAAAAGCGATTATCGCGTAGGTAGATTTTTGGCACCCTGTTGCTTAACCAAAATTAAGCAATTGCTTAAAACAAAAAAGGTCAGGCACTAGGTGCCTGACCTGCAAACTTCTGGTCGGGACGACTGGATTCGAACCAGCGACCCCTTGACCCCCAGTCAAGTGCGCTACCAAGCTGCGCCACGTCCCGAAGCTTTTGTTTGTTGCTCTGCTCTCGCTCGCAACAGGGAGTATATTAACCCGAAACTTTGGCCTTGTGCAAGAACTTTTTTAATTATTTTTGAGCAAGTCCAAAATTGTATCTGCGAGCTGGGGTTTTGTTAGCACGGGAAGTTCTTGCGTACCTGCCGTGCTCACAATCCAGGCCTTATTGGTGTCGGTTCCAAAGCCCGAATCGGCGCGCGAGACATCGTTGGCGATAATGGCATCGCAACCCTTGCGGGCAAGTTTGTGCTGCGCGTACTCCACGACGTTATCGGTCTCGGCCGCAAAGCCGATCACGCATCGCTCGCCATTCTGGCGCGAGAGCTCAGCCAAAATATCGACCGTTTCGACAAGCTCGATGCGATCCAAGCGTTCGTTCGACTTTTTGAGTTTATGGTCCGCAGGGGTGGCGGGGGTATAGTCGGCGACGGCGGCCGCACAAATTGCCGCATCGGCCGTCTGGAAGGCCCCAAGCGCCGCTTGGAGCATCTCTGCGGCGGTCTGCACTCGCACGCACTCCACGCCGCGGGGCACATCGAGCGATGTCGGGCCCAACACGAGCGTGACCGCAGCACCGCGGCGAGCAGCCTCCCCTGCCAGGGCGATACCCATCTTGCCCGAAGAGCGGTTGCCAATGAAGCGCACGGGGTCAATCGGCTCGTGCGTGGGGCCGGCGGTGATCATGATGCGCTTACCTGCCAGGTCTTGAGGCGCGGGGTTGAGCACCTCACAGACAGCCTCGACGATGTCCTCGGACTCGCTCATGCGGCCCGTGTCTACGTCGCCGCAGGCAAGGTAGCCGCTGCCCGGACCCACCACGTGCACGCCGCGGTCGCGCAGCGTGGCCATATTGGCCTGCGTCGCCGGCGCCTTCCACATGCCGTTGTTCATAGCGGGTGCGATCACGATGGGTCGCGGCGTCGCAAGCAGTGTGGTGGAGATGAGGTCATCGGCGATGCCGTTGGCCATCTTGGCGATGATATTGGCCGTCGCGGGCGCCACGACCACCAGGTCGGGTTCCTGCGCCAGCGAAATGTGGTGGATGGGGTCGGAGGGATCGTCGAATAGGCCCACGGCAACGGGCTCGTTGGTGAGCGCACGGAAGGTGAGTGGGCCCACAAACTCCGTGGCATGCTCGCTCATAACGACCTTGACGCGCGCACCGCGCTTTTGCAGCAGGCGCACGATATTGCACGTTTTATAAGCAGCAATCCCGCCGGTAATGCCCAGCAGGATCGTTTTTCCCTCAAGTTGCATTGAATTGTTGGATGCCGCCGTCATCGCTAGGCTTCCTTGCTCGGGAGTACCAGGAGGCGGTGGCAGTACGGGCAGTGCGTAATCTCGCTACCGTCGTGGTTGAGGTCGCTCATGGACGATGCCTGCAGCGCGGTGTGGCAGACCGTGGGGATGTTGCCCTGGATGGTCTCGACGGCCAGGCCGCGGAACTGCTTGAGTAGACGCTCGTAGTCGGTGAGCACGTCGGCCGGCAGCGTAGCGGCAAGCGCGGTGCGCTCCTTAGTGGCGGCGTCAATCTGAGCCTGCAGGTCGGCGGCCTTGGCGCGGGCAGCCTTGGTATCGGCCTTCACGCCCTCCTCGAACTTGGCGATGATGGTCTGCGCGCGGGTCTCGCGGTCGAGCGCCTCCTTGTGGGCGACGACGACATCCTTGCGGGTGTGCTCGATCTTGTCCAGACGCTTTGCCAGGGTGGCAAGCTCGTTCTCCAGGTCCTGAACCTCGCGGTAGTCGGAGCCGTCGACGTGGCGCTTCTTGGCGGCCTCGATGGCGTTGTTGGTCTGAATCTCGGTGGTGTTGAGATCGTCGAGCTCAATGTCCAGATCCTTGCGCTGGGCGTAGAGCTTGGTCATCTCGGACTTGAGCTTAACGTAGGTCTTGCGCTTGGAAGCGAGCTCCTTGAGCTCCGGCATATTGGCAAGTTCGCTCTTGTTGCGGGCGAGCTCCAAATCGATCTGTTGCAGCTTGAGTAGCGTAGCGCCGGCGCTCATAAGTTCTCTCCTTTTGTCACAGTCCACCATTGGCAAGGGTTCAGTATTTTAATCGCATGACGGGGGTCGACCCCGGCGTCAACTGCAGAGTTCATCAATATATCAACGAACGGCTCCTCGGAGCGGTCGTGGCCGAGCAAGATCACCGCTAGTCCGCGCAAGGCAAGGTCTTGCGCCACGTGGTAGCCCGCCTCGCCCGTCACGACAACATCAGCGCCTGCGGCGATGGCGAGCTCTCCAAAGTCGCCGAGGGAGCCTCCCAAAATAGCGAGGGTGCGGCACGGGTGCTCGGCATCGCCCCATACGCGCGGGTCGCTGCCAAAGGCCGTGGCGGCACGGCTGGCGAGATCGCGCAGGTTGCAGGGGTCGTGGAGGGTCGCGAGTGCGCCCAAACCGGTGAGCTCAGGTTCGTCCACATGCTCCAGCGAGCTCATGGGCTCAGCGCCCAGCAACTCACTCAGGCGAACGCGCGCTTCGTGCGAGCGGTCCAGGTTGGTGTGAAGCGAGATGATGCTCACGCCGCAACGAGCCGCCTCGTACAGTGCAGCGCTGCACTGGGGACGCGCGGAGTCGGCCGGACAAAAGGCCTCGGGCGCCTTGATGTAGATAGGATGATGCGTCAACAACATGTTGGCACCGGCCTCCTGGGCGCGGTGCACGTTGGCCTCGGTCGCGTCGAGTGCGCAGGCAACACCGGTGATCTCGGCAGCGGGATCACCCACAGATAGCCCAACATGATCCCACCCCTCGGCATCCGCCTTGGGGTAGCGCGCCAGCAGGGCGCGCTCGAGCTCGGCGACGATCATGCGGTGCCTACAATCGAGAGCAGCGCCTGGGCAAAGTCGTCCAGATCGCCCGGATTCACGCGGTCATCGAACGAGATGCGCAGTGCGCCCAGCGCCTGCTCGCGACCAATGCCCATGGCGCTGAGCACGTGGCTCGGGTCCATGTTGCCGCTCGAGCAGGCCGAGCCAGCCGACACCTCAAAACCGGCGGCGTCGAGCTTGATGATGAGCTCCTCGGAGTCCATGCCGTCGACGTAGATTGAAACCATACCCGGTAGACGGTCTGCCTGCGCGTAGTCGCCCATCGTGGCGTGAATGCGCGGATGGGCCGTAAGCGTGGCGTAGAGCTTATCGGACAGGGCCTGCAGCGTCGCGCGCTCCTGGGCCACGTGGGGCCCCAACGTGCGGGCGGCAGCGGCAAAAGCCAGCTGCGTGCGCAGATCCTGCGTACCGGCGCGACGGCCGGCTTCCTGTCCACCGCCAAAGATGCGCGGACGCAGCGGCGTGCGGTTCTTAAGGTAGAGCGCGCCAGATGCCACAGGGCCGCCGATCTTGTGCGCGGCAACGGTCATGGCATCGACGCCCAGCTCGGTGACATCGAGCGGAATATGCAAGTAGCCCTGGATGGCATCGGTGTGAAACAAGGCGCCGGCAGCATGTGCGGCGGCGGCAAGCTCGCGGATGGGCTGCACCACGCCGGTCTCGTTGTTGGCGACCATAATGCTCACGAGCGCCACGTCGTCGCCGAGCAGCTCCGTGAGCGCAGCGGGCTCAATGTAGCCCGCACGGCAGGGCTGTACCAGGTCGACGGTAAAGCCCGCGGCACGCAGCAGCGGCAGGTTGTCCAGAATTGAATCGTGCTCGATGGCCGAAACGATGACACGATCGCGCTTGCGATCGCGCTGACGGGCGCCCTCGGCAAGACCGAGCAGCGCCAGCTGGTTGGCCTCGGTGCCGCCGTTGGTCAAAATGATCTCGGACGGGCGAACGCGTGCGCCAAAGCTACGGGCGATCTCACGACGGGCGTCTTCCAGGCGTGCGGCGGCCTTGCGGCCAAGCGAGTGCAGCGAGTTGGGGTTGACGCCGGCAAGCTCGCTGTCGTCATATTCGCGCTGCGCAAGGAGCGCCTCGGCGCGCATGGGCGTCGAGGCGGCATAGTCAAGATTCACGGGTATACGGTTTTGACCTGCGGTCATAAGGTTTTATGCCTCCTGTGCGGCCTCGTTACCCAGCTTCTGCAGCAGCGCAACCTCGGCGGCGGGGTCTTGGGACTTAAATACGGCGGAGCCGGCTACGAGCACGTTGGCGCCGGCCTTGACGACCTCGGCGATGTTCTTGGAAGAGATACCGCCGTCGACCTCGATGAGGGGCGAAACGCCGCGACGCTCGCACATGGCCGTAAGCTCGTGCAGCTTAGGCAGAGTACCGAGGATAAAGCTCTGGCCACCAAAGCCGGGGTTCACGCTCATCAGCAGCACCATATCGACAACGTCGATGATGCTCTCAAGTACGCACACGGGGGTCGCGGGGTTGAGCACCACACCGGCCTTGACGCCGCGCTGCTGCAGATGCGTGAGCGTGCGGTGCAGGTGCGTGGAGGCCTCGTAGTGTACGGTGATCATGTCGGCACCGGCGTCGGCGTACCAATCGACCGTCTCGTCGGGGTTCGACACCATCAGGTGCGCGTCGACCGGTACATCGGTGGAGCGCTTGACGGCCTTAAGGATGTCAACGCCAAAGGTCAGGTTGCCGGTAAAGTGACCGTCCATGACGTCGAAGTGCACGTAGTCGGCACCGGCGATCTTGTCGAGCTCGCCCTTGAGGTTGGCCATGTCGGCCGAAAGGACGGACGGAGCGATTTTGATGGAACCCATGGTAGTAGCCTTTCTGCGCTAGTCGGCGAGTCCGTAGAACTCTTGGGAGGGGACGCGGTCGGTAAGGATCTCGAGCGCCCTATCCAAAGTAACACCGTTGTAGAGCGTTTGCTCCACGGCAAAGGTGAGCGGAATGTCTACGCCCAGTGAACGGGCGAGCTCGCTGACGCTGCGGGCAGCGACGGCGCCTTCCACCACCATATGCGTGCGCGCCTGGTACTCGTCGAGCGACACACCGTGGGCAAACTCGTAGCCAAAGGTGCGGTTGCGCGAATGCTCCGAGGTGCAGGTGGCAATGAGGTCGCCCATGCCGGCGAGTCCCATGCAGGTCATAGCTTGACCGCCGCGGGCGTGCACCAGACGGCTGATCTCGGCCAAGCCGCGCGTCATGATAAGGGCAAGCGTGTTGTCGCCCGCGCCGCTACCGGCGGAGATGCCGCACACGATAGCGATGACGTTTTTCATGGCGCCGCAGACCTCGACGCCTGTCATGTCCTGCGACAGGTAGATGCGGAAGGCCGTGGACAGCAGCAGCTCCTTGAATGTCTCCCCCACCTCCTGGTCTTCACTGGCGATGACGGCGGCCGAAAGCCCGCCTCGGCAGATCTCCTCGGCATGGTTGGGGCCCGAGAGCGCCGCCACGCGTGCCTCGTTGCCGATCTCGCTGGCAATGACCTCGCTCATGAGCAGGCCGGACTCGGGCTCAATGCCCTTGGTGAGGCAGAGCACCGGGGTATCGGCGGCGATAAAGGGAGCCGCCTGGTGGCACACGCTGCGCAGGTGCGTCGAAGGAACGGCAAAGATGATGGCCTCGGCGCCGTCGAGCGCCTGGGTCAGATCCGTCGTGGCATCAACGTTGGTCGGCAGTTCATAGTCCACTAAGTAGCGAGGATTACGGTGTTCGGCGTTAATGCCGGCGGCCGTCTGTTCGCTGTGGGCCCACATGGTCACGCGCTCGGCTCGCGCGGCGGCAAGGCCGGCGACGGCGGTTCCCCAGGAGCCAGAGCCAATCAGCGCAACATTCATGACTCTCTCCTACTTATCGTCGGGCTCGGTGACGCGCTTGGTAAACGAGAGCTTGGACTCCTTACCGGCCATGAGCTTTTGGATATTCGTGCGATGGGCCCACACCACGGTGATGCCGATCATCGCCATGCAGAACTTGAGGCCCAGGCTGCTGTACGGAAAGACCGCGCAAACAGCGATGGGAAGACCGATGGCGGCGGCGAGCGAGCCCACCGACACATACTTGGTGATGGCGACGGCCACGATAAACATGCCCAGCAGCGACAGGCCAATAGGCCAGTACCAAGCGAGGATGACGCCCAGACCAACCGCGATACCCTTGCCGCCATGGAAGTTGAGGTAGGGCGAGAAGATGTGGCCCCACACGGCCGCCAGGCAGATGACGCCGAGCATCCAGTCGCCGGGGGCTCCAGGCGCCATGATGCTCACAGGGAAGCCGTAGCCCACGCCCGCGATGAGCGGACGGGCGATAAGGACGCAGATGGCGCCCTTAAGGCAGTCGAGCAGCAGCGTGAGCGCGGCCACCTTTGGGCCGGCCACGCGCAGTGCGTTGGTGGTGCCGATGTTGCCGGAGCCCGCCTTGCGAATGTCGGTGTGGTTGAACACGCGGCCCAAGATCAGACCAAACGGAATCGCCCCGATAAAGAACGAGACCACGGCGCAGATGGCGGTCAGCAGAATCGGATTAAGCATCCTTTTGCTCCTTCTTCCTAAAGAAGAGTCGAATGGGCGTACCGGCAAAGTCGAAGGTCGAGCGCATGCGGTTCTCCACGTAGCGCTGGTAGGTGTCGTTGACCAGGTCACTGTGGTTGACGAAGAACGTGAACGTCGGCGGGTTGACGCCCGTCTGGGTCACGTAGTGCATGCGCAGGCGACGCTTGCCGTCTACCACGGTGTGGCCAAACTCGCGCAGGTCGGTGAGGAACGTATTGAGGCGCGAGGTGGAGATCTTTTGCGAGCGCGTCTTTTCGGCTGCGTCGACCATTGCCCAGATCTTCTCGACGCTGCGGCCAGTGAGGGCAGAAATGCGCAGGTACTGGGCCCAGGGAGCCATGACGCCCAGACGGCGGTCGATGGTCTCCATGCAGGCCTCGCGCTTGCGGTCATCGTCGAGCAGGTCCCACTTGTTGAGCAGCACCACGATGGCGCAGCCGCGCTCGATGGCCAAGCCCATGACCTTCTGGTCCTGTTCGGTGACGCCCACGGAGGCGTCGACGACGAGCAGCGCCACGTCGGCGCGGTCGATGGCACGCAGGCCGCGGACCATGGAGTAGTACTCGATGTTCTCGTACACGGTGCTCTTCTTGCGAATGCCCGCGGTGTCGACCATGCGGTAGTGCTTGCCGTCGCGCTCGACGACCGTGTCGATGGCGTCGCGCGTGGTGCCGGCGATGTTGGACACGATGGAGCGGTCGGCACCCAGGATGCGGTTGAACAGCGAGGACTTACCGGCGTTGGGGCGGCCGATGATGGCCACGTTCAGCGCGTCGGGGAACTCATCGGCGACCTCGTCCTCTTCCTCCGGAAGCAGGGCCACGATATCGTCGAGCAGGTCGCCCGTGCCATGACCATGCAGGGCCGAGAGCGGCGTGGGCTCACCGATGCCGAGCGAATAGAACTCCCAGATGTTGTCGTTCTCGCGATCGGGGTTGTCGAGCTTGTTCACCAGCAGAAAGACCGGCTTGTCGCAGCGCTTGAGCATGCGGGCGACCGATTCGTCCTCCTCGGTGACGCCGGTGCGGCCGTCGACCACAAACAGGATGACGGCGGCTTCTTCGGCGGCGGCGAGCGCCTGGTCGCGGATGGACGTTGCAAAGACGTCATCGCTCTTGAGCGGCTCGATGCCGCCCGTGTCGACGATGGTGAACTCGCGGCCGTTCCAATCGGCCGTGTGATACGAGCGGTCGCGCGTGACGCCGCGGGACTCGTGGACGATGGCGTCTGAGGTCTGGGCCAGGCGGTTAACGAGCGTGGACTTGCCCACGTTGGGGCGTCCGACGACGGCGACGATAGGTTTCATCTGCACTCCTTTAATTGGTAGGGTCAGTGGAAATGTTAGAGTCCGCGGGCACAATGCCAAGGATGTGCTCCAGGGTATCGAGCAGCTCATGCGGCATGGTCGACACCACATGAACCTCGGCGCCGCGACTGGTAAGGCTTGCGAGTAAATCGTCACGATGATACTCGTCAAGCGTCATGCCGTCAGCGTTGAACATGAGCTTAGGCACAAAGAGCATAACCCCCGACAGGTCTTGGGGCAGCTGCTCCAGAATGTCACACGCGACGATGAGGCCGGTCACGTCCACGTTGCCGCCGAAGTAGCGGTTCTTGATGGCCGTGACAGTGCCGCCGAGACCATGCGGCGACTCCACAAAGCGCGCCACGGTGTCGCGCGCGCTGGCGCCGGAGAGGCACAGCAGGTGCTGGCTGCGGGCGGCGATGGCCTCGCGGACGCGGGCCAGTCGCTCGGCATCGGTAGCCAGCACGTCGTCGGTCTCGTCCAGATACGAGCGGATCATGCCGATGCCGTCGTAGTACTGCGGGTAACCGTCGTAAAAGTCTGCCTCGGGAGGATCGATGCCGGCGTCCAGATAGAACTCGTCGCTCATCTGGAAGGTGTGGCGGCCAAAGCGCTCGTAGGCGCGGTCCTGGAACGGTCGGATCATGGCAATGGTCTCGCGCGCTAGCTCGGGCTTGTCGCTGTATGACCAGCTAAAGCGGTTTTGGTGCTTGGTAAAGCCGAGCGGCACGATGCCCAGGCTGGTGATCTGCTCATGTTCCTCGCAAAAGCGCAGGGTCTTTTCCAGCTCCTCGCCGTCGTTCATGCCGGGGCACAACACGATCTGCGCGTGAATCTCGATGCCGGCGGCCATGATGGCCTCGAGTACGTCCATGCCTCGCTGGGCGTTGCGGCCCATCATACGACGGCGGACGTCGGGGCTCACGGCGTGGACCGACACGTTCATGGGGCTCATATTGCGTTGGATGACGTTTTGCACGTCCTCGTCGGAGAGGTTCGTGAGCGTGACAAAGTTGCCCTGCAAAAAGCTCAGGCGATAGTCGTCGTCGCGAATGTAGAGCGTGGAGCGGCCGCCCTTGGGCAGCATGGTCATAAAGCAGAACACGCAGGCGTTAACGCAGGTACGCATGCCGTCGAAGATGGGGCCATCGAACTCCAAGCCCCAGTCCTCGCCGGGAAAGCGGTCGAGCTCGACGGGGGTGACGGTGCCGTCGCGCGGATCGAATACCTCCAGCTCGACGGTGTCGTCGTCGGCCTCCCAGAGCCACACGATCATATCGGTGAGCGCCTCATCGTTGACCGTGAGCACGCGCATGCCCGGCTCGATACCCACATCCCACGCGGGCGATTCGGGACGCACGTTCTTTACGAGCGCGCCCTCACCCGGCTCGGGGTCGCGGCTGCGCCCGTAATCGGCCACCTCGGCGGCGTATGCGGGTACGGTCTGGTCCATGATTAGCGGCAAAGCTCCTTGATGCGCGTGACGGCGCGCTCGATGTGTTCTTGCGGGGTGGAGGCTCCGGCGGTGATGCCGATGTGGTGAGCGTCGGTAAACCACGCGGCCTGGAGCTCGGAAGCTTCCTCGATGTGATACGTGCTCTCGCAGGCGTCTGCGCAAATCTGCGCCAGGCGGCGGGTGTTGCCAGAGTTCTTGCCGCCCACAACGACCATGCAGTCGCAGCGGTTGGCAAGTGTTGCTGCTGCCTGTTGACGCTCACTCGTGGCGGCGCAGATGGTGTTGATCACGCGCAATTCCTGCACGCGCGGGGTGATAGCGGCCACGACCTCGGCGAGATTCTGCGCGGTTTGGGTGGTCTGCACAACCAAGCCCACTTTACCCTTGAGCGACAGAGCATCGGCATCGGCGGCACAGCTCACGACCTGCGCATCATTGCCGGCGTGGCCCAGGATGCCCTCGACTTCAGGGTGGCCCGGCTCGCCCACGACTACCACGTGGTAGCCCTCGCGTACCAAGCGCTCCGCCGCCACGTGGACCTTTTTCACGTAGGGGCAGGTGGCGTCGACCACGTCGAGGCCACGCTCGCGTGCGGCTTCGATCACCTGCGGCACCACGCCGTGGGCGCGGATGATCACGGTGCCCGATGCGGCATCGTCTAGGGTCTCGGCCAGACCGACGCCCGCCTCGGCAAGCTCGCGCACCACGATGGGGTTATGGATGAGCGGACCCAGGGTGTGGACCTGAGCGTTCTCCTCCGCCTGCGGGGCGGCCGCCAGGGCCATATCGAGCGCGCGCTGCACGCCGTAGCAGGTGCCGGCGTGGGCCGCAATCTCGATAGTGGGCGCGGTTGCCTGGTCGAACGCAGTCGCGGCGGTGTTCGTCACGTTCTCGTTCATGGCTAGAACCTGCCCGGATGCTCGGCGCACAGCTCGTCGCGCATGGCGTATACGCGGCTCATGGCCTCGGACTCAAACCAAGCCAGGCGCTCCTTGCGCTTAAGCTCGGCCGGTGCATCGGAAAGCGAGACGGCCTTGCCGGCACGAATCCAGCACTTCTTGGGACGCATGAGCTTTTTGCCCGCGGGCGTGATGTCGGACCAGCCGCAGATGGCGAGCGGGTTGACGGGCGCCTTGCCCATCTGAGCGATGAGCGCAAAGCCGCCGTGGACCTCGGGCTTGATCTCGCGCGAGCGGATGCGCGTGCCCTCGGGGAAGATCAGTACGTCCTCGCCGCGTTGCAGCGCGTGCTGGGCGGCGCGCAGGCACTTCATATCGGCAGTACCGCGCTCCACGGGGATGCCGCCAACGCGGCTAAAAGCCCAGCGCACAATCTTGCTCTTGGCGAACTCGGACTTAAAGATGGGGCGAATGCGGCGGCCGCCAAAGAACAGCGCCGTCTCCACGGCCAAGAGCTCAGCCATCGAGGTGTGGTTGCAGATGACCACGCTGCCGCGGCCTTCCTGGCGCTCAAACAGCAGGTCAGCGTTCTCGACCTTCCAACGCCACATGAGCTTGGAGAAGGCCCAAAGGATGGCCATGACTACGACGACGGTGCCGCGGATGAGCGCTGGGAACTCCGCGTAGGGGGCGTTGTAATAGTCCTCGGGCGTCTGCTTAAACAGGCGCATGGGCTACCTCCTTTGGTTGATGAGGTCCTCGATAATGCGGACGACCTCGTCGATGGTGTGGGCGGTGGAGTCGACGTGCACGGCGTCCTCGGCGGGCACGAGCGGGGCGACCTCGCGGCTGCTGTCAAGCTTGTCGCGCTGCTTGAGGGCGTCGAGGGTCTCGTCGACCTCGGCCTCGAGTTGCGCGGGCGTGAGCGGCTGGGCGTCGTTTTGGTGACGCTGCAGCACGCGGCGGCGAGCGCGCTCGCGCGGGTCGGCGGTCAGGAAGACCTTGACCTGCGCGTTGGGGAATACGACGGTTCCGATGTCGCGACCCTCGGCCACGATATCGCGGTCCTCGGCGGCGCGGCGCTGGTGAATAAGCATGGCGGCGCGCACGCCCCGGTAGGCCGAGACCTTGGACACGTTGGCGTCCACCTGCGGGGTGCGGATGGCAGCCGAGGCGTCCTGGCCGTCAATGGTCAGGCGCGTATCCTCGCCGGTGCCGTTGGTAAAGCGAATCTCGATCTGCTCGGCGAGGGCATCGATGGCTGCCTCGTCGTCCAGGTCGATGCCGCGGTCGAGCGCGGCAAACGTGACGGCGCGATACATGGCGCCCGTATCGAGCTTGTTAAAGCCCAGCTGGCGGGCTATCTCCTTGGCGATGGTGGACTTGCCGGAACCGGCGGGGCCGTCGATGGCGACGATCATGCAATGCTTCCTTTCGGTGGTTGACGTGCTGGTATGATGCGCGGGCGCTGGGGCGTGGCGGGTTGCCTAGCCTGTGTAGCGCTCGCGGTAGGTGTTGCGCTTGGGTGCGGAGCTGTGGCTGCCGTGGTGACGCGTACGGTTGGCAGGCGTGTCTTGGGGCTTGCCGCCGTTGCGCTTGGCGCTCGCCTGCTTGGGCGGGGTGCCGCCCTCTTTAAGGATCTGCACTTCCCGGTCGGTGAGCTCGCGCCACGAGCCCTTGGCCACGCCCTCGAGCTCAAGGCCGGCAAAGTTGCAGCGATGCAGGCGGATTACCGGATGGTGGATCTTGCTCAGCATGCGCTTGACCTGGTTCTTGCGCCCCTCGCGGATGATGATCTCCACGGCGGTGGTACCGGGCTTTACGCCTTGCGGAGCCACGGCCTCGGCCTCGCGCGCGTTGATGACGCGGCAGATCGCCGGCTGGCACAGGCCGTCGTCGAGCTCGATGCCACGGCGGAGCGGGTCTAGATCGCGGTCGGACAGCTGACCGTCAACGAGTGCCTGGTAGGTCTTATAGACATGCTTGCTGGGGTGCAGCAAGTCTTGCGACAGGTCGCCGTCGGTGGTAAAGAGCAAAAGGCCCGTGGTGTCGCGGTCCAGACGACCCACCGGGAAGAGCCCCGGAAAACGGTCGCGAGGGACCAGGTCGGCCACGCAAGGGCGCTCCTGCGGGTCGCTCATGGTGGTGAGGTAGCCGGTCGGCTTGTAGAGCATCAGGTACACGGCGCCCTGGTTGAGCTTGACGGGCATGCCGTCGACCTCGATATGGTCGCGGTCGACGTCGACCTTGGTGCCCAGCTCGGTCGCGACCTCGCCGTTGACGGTCACGCGGCCGGCGGTCATTAGGTCTTCCGAGCCGCGTCGGCTCGCCACGCCCGCGCGCGCCAAAAAGCGCTGCAGGCGCATGGTGTGCGGATAGACGGGCTGGGCGTCGGTGGCGGGTACTGCGTTGCCCATGGCGCGCGTCTCCCCTACTTCGTTAGTCCTCGTCATGTAAATCCTCCGAGGTTTCGTCGACGACCAGGGTCTCCAAGTCCTCGACTGCCTCAACGTCTTCAACATCGGTATCGAGCAGTTCGCGCTCTTCGTCCAGGTCATCGGCCTGTTCCTCGAGCGTGGACTGAATACTGCGGCCGCTCAGACGCTCGCGGATAAACTGACGTGATTGCTCGTCGGGGGCAAACTGCTCCAGATCGGGCAGGTCGCGGGTGGAGCGCAGGCCGAACTTCTCCAAGAAGGCGTTGGTCGTGCCGTAGATGATGGCCTGACCGCGCTCGGGGTCGCGGCCGAGCTCGCGCACCAGGCCCTTGTCCACGAGCGACGCGATGACGCCGTCGGAGTTGACGCCGCGGATACCCTTGACCACCTCGCGCGTGACAGGCTGGTGGTAGGCGATGACGGCCAGGGTCTCGAGCGCCGCCTGCGACAGCTTTTGCGTATCCCAGCTCAGCACGTAGGCCTCGACCACATCGTGGTAGGCGGGGTGCGTGAATAGGCGCCAGCCACCGGCGACCTCGCGCAGCTGAAAGCCGCGGTTGGCCTCCTCGTACTCAACCTTGAGCTCGGCCAACAGCGACGCGCACTCGCCGGGGGCGATATCCAGCGCACCTGCCAGCGCGGATGCGCTCACGGGGTCGCTCGACACCAGCAGCAGCGCCTCGAGGGCGCCTTTGAGGCTGTTTGCCTCCAGCGTAGAAAGGGTTGACATAGTTGCCGCTCCTATTCGGTGAGCTCGGGGCCCTCGCCAGGCACGTATGCCTCGGCGCCCTCGACTCGGTTGATGCAGATGGTTCCAAAGATCTCGTCCTGGCTCAGCGTGAGAGAGCCGCGTTTGGCGAGCTCCAGCATGGCTAGGAAGGTGACGACGAGCTGCTCGGTGGTGGCGTCGCCGTCCAGCAGCTCGCGGAAGGTGCAGGTTTGGTGCGCCATGGTATAGCGGTCGACCGAGGCCACCGTCAGGTCGAGCGGCACGCGATGCGGCGCCACGTGCTCGGCTTCCAGCAGGAAGGTCTGGCGCTTACCGTCCAGGTCGGCGCAGATGACGGCGAGGCCGCGCAGGGTGATGCCGGCCAGATAATCGGGCATAAGGCCCAAGAACTCGGGGTCGGGGCCGGCCACGCGCGGATGCATGCGGCTCTCGGCCTGCATCCGCGCGCCAAGGGCCGCCGCTGCGCCCTTAAACTGCTTGTAGGCGATCAGGCGCTGGATCAGGACCTCGCGCAGGGCATCGCCGTCGAGCGCATTGAGTTCCTCGAGATCTTCGTCAAATTCGTCATCGTCGTCGGCTGTGCGCGGGGCCTCCTGGGGCACCAGCGAGGCGGCCTTGATGTCCAAAAGGGTTGCCGCGACCAGCAAAAAGTCGCTCGCTACGTCCAGGTCCAGCGCCTCGATGCGCTCGACCTCAGCAAGGTATTGCTCGGCCACCTCGCTGATCGAGATGGCGCCGATATCTACTTTTTGGCGGGTTACCAGCTGCAACAGCAGGTCGAACGGTCCGCTGTAGACCTGCGTCGACACGCGATACGACATTTTCGACCTCCTTTGACGGCGCCTTCGCGGCGCGGTTTGGGTGCATGTTGCGACCGTTTTGCATGGTCGACCTGTAAGTTTACCCTAGATGCCGGCGATTGCGAAGTCGAGCAGCCACTCAGCCAGCGGATACACGGTAACGTCGAAATAGCGGCCAATCACGTCGATGCCGGTCCACATGGGCAGCAGGTACAGCACCAAGATGAGGATGGGCATGGCGTATTGCTGCAGGCGATAGTAGTTGACGAGCGCCTTTCCCTTGAGGAACGGGACGATAATCGACGAGCCGTCGAGCGGCGGAATTGGGATGAGGTTAAAGAACGCGAGCGACAAGTTGACCACGATAAAGGTGGCGCCGAAGTTCATGATTTGGGACGCCACGGCAAAGGACATGCTGGCGTAGAGGCTGCCGTACGCTGCGTGCATGAGGGCGGCCGCGAGGCACGCGAGGGCGATGTTCGATGCGGGGCCGGCCGCGCTCACCAGGACCTCGTCGCGCTTGGGATGTTTGAGGTTGTTGAGGTAGACGGGCACGGGCTTGGCAAAGGCGAACACCGGGCCGCCGGCGGCGAGCATGAGCAGCGGCAGGAGGATGGTACCGAACGGGTCGATGTGGTTGAGCGGGTTGAGCGAGAC
This sequence comes from uncultured Collinsella sp., assembly GCA_900546105.1. Classification (GTDB taxonomy): domain Bacteria; phylum Actinomycetota; class Coriobacteriia; order Coriobacteriales; family Coriobacteriaceae; genus Collinsella. The sequence continues at coordinate 3,032 of URBP01000025.1, read as the reverse complement.
ACGGCCACGCGAGCGGGCCGTCTTGTCGCCGAGCGCCCAGGCAGCGGCGGCGTGCGCGCTCTCGTGGATCACGATACCTATGATGACGGCGACGGCGCTGGCGAGCAGGTTCATGAGGTAGCTGCTGGACATGGCGCACCCCTAGCGGACGCGGCGCGAGGCGCGCGTGAGCAGGTAGTCTGCCACAAATAGAATTACGGCCACGATGGCGTAATCCAGGCGGAACACACCGCCAAAGGGCGATGTGATGACGCCGTAGCCGGCGATAGCACTCGGCAGCGCGCGCGAAAGCTCAACGACAAAGCCCACAATCTGCAGCTTGGCGGTGAGGCCGCTAAAGCACAGCAGCACGGTCATCGCGCTCATAAAGATGCCGCAGATGCGACAGGCGATGGCGATGATGCTCATCGTCACGGCGGCGGCTTTACGAGAGTTCACGCGCGGTCTCCTCTTCGATCTGGGTGGAAAGCTCCAGCCATTCGTCCTCGAGCTTGGGCAGCTCTTGCTTAAGCCCGTTATATTCCCCCAGCGCGGCGTTGAACTTATCCTGATCGGCATAAAGTTCTTCGCTTGCCATCAATTCCATAAGCTCGTCATAGCGGGCGCGCTTTTTGTCGAGCGCGGTCTCGATCTTCTTGAGCTGGTTGCGAACGCCCTTGAGCTTTTTGTTGAGCGCGGCGCGGGCCTGGGCCTCGGCGCGCTTTTGCTCCTTGGTCTTTTTGCCCTCGGCAGGCTTAGGCGCCGCGGCGGGGGTGTCGGCCTGGGCGGCGCTGGCTTTGGTGGACTTGGCCGCGGTCGGCGCGCTCTCCGTGGACGCCTCGGAGGCGGCGCGGGCTGCGAGGTCCTCGCGCTTGTAGAGGTAGTAGTCGTAGTCGCCGTCGTAGACCGTGACCCTGCCGTCGCGGATATCGATGACGCGGTTGGCCACGGCGCGCACCAGGTGCTCGTCATGGCTGATCAGCACGATGGTGCCGGGGAAGTTTTGCAGGGCGTTCTCGAGCATGTCCACCGAGTCGATGTCCAGGTGGTTGGTGGGTTCGTCCAGGCATAGGAGCGCCTCGGGGGCCACGAGCATCTTGGCCAGGGCCAGACGCGCCTTTTCGCCGCCAGAGAGGACGCGTACCTGCTTTTCGATTGCGTCGTTGTCGCTAAACAGGAAGGCGCCCAGCAGGCTGCGCTGCTGCGGCACGGTCCACTTAGGCGTGACGGTGTCGATCTCTTGCAGGACGGTATTGGACTCGGTCATGCCCTCGAGCGCGTGCTGGGCGTAGTAGGCGACGCCCACGTTGGTGCCCAAGTCGCGGATGCCGGTGGTGGGCGGCTCCAGGCCGGCGAGGATCTTCATGAGGGTGGACTTGCCGGCGCCGTTGGGGCCGACGAGCGCCACGTGCTCGCCGCGGTAGAGCTTGAGGTCGATATCGCTGTAGATGTGCTTGTCGCCGTAGGACTTGGACACGCCCTCCAGGCCCACGACCATGTCGCCCGAGCGCGGCGGGTCGGGGAACTTAAAGTCGATGTGTTTGTGGCCCTCGGGCAGGATGACGAGCTCCTTTTTGATCTGCTCGATCTTGCGGATGCGCTCCTGGGCCTGGGCGGCCTTGGTGGGCTTGTAGCGGAACTTGTCGACGAAAACCTGCATGTGGGCGATATCGCGCTCCTGGGCTGCACGCTTGGCGCGCATCTGCTCCAGGTTGTCCTCGCGCTGCTTAAGGTAGCTGCTGTAGTTGCCGGTGTAGGTGGTTACGCGGCGGTTTTCGAGGGCGGCGACGTGGTCGACGCAGGCGTCCATGAAGGCGCGGTCGTGGCTGACGATGAGGACGGCGCCGTCGTAGTTGGCGATAAAGCCGCGCAGCCACTGAACGCTTTCGAGGTCCAGGTGGTTGGTGGGCTCGTCCAGAAGCAGCAAGTCGGGATGGCGCAAGAAGAGCTTGGCGAGCGCGATGCGCATCTGCCAGCCGCCCGAGAACTCGGAGCACGGGCGCTCAAAGTCGGTGACCTTAAAACCCAGGCCGGACAGGATCTTGCGCGCGTTGCTCTCGAGCTCGTAGCCGCCCAGGTGCTCAAAGCGGTCTTGGACTTGGCCGTACTCGTTAAGGAGCGCGTCGACGTCCTTGCCCTGCTCGGAGAGCTCGGTGATCTGGGCCTGCAGCTCGTTGGCGCGCTCGCCCATGCGGCGGATTTCCTTGGCGGCGGCCATGACCTCGGCGAGGATGGTGGTGTCCTTTTGCTCCAGGTTAGTTTCCTGCTCGAGGTAGCCCACCTGGCAGTCCTTGGCGTACTGGACCTGGCCGGCGTCGGGGCTGTCGATGCCCATGATGATTTTGAGCATAGTGGTTTTGCCGGCGCCGTTGGGTCCCACGAGCGCAAAGCGTTCGCCGGGGTTGATCTGGAAGGACGCGCCGCTAAAGAGAATGCGCGCGCCGAAGCTTTTTTCGATCTTGTCGACCAGGAGGATCATGCTGCCGCCTTTGACCTTGTGTGCCTATATGAAAAAAGGCCCCAACTTGCGTTGGAGCCTTCTTCAATGCTCGGGTGGAGACGAGGGGGATCGAACCCCTGACCTCTTGACTGCCAGTCAAGCGCTCTCCCAGCTGAGCTACGCCCCCGTGCGAAGAAGTACTATACGGGAACTCGGACGGCGATGCAAGGACAATTTTGGAAAAACTTCTGCGGGGGCGGTGTGGCGGTGCCCGGCAGCCGCTCGGGGCGCCCGGAAGCGGGCAAGACGGCCTCCTATCGACTGCAAGGACAAAGGCGAACGCCTGATTCTCCTGGTCGACAAGATCGTGCGTTGAACGACCATCGCGTGCATGGTAGTATTCTTCCTCGTGGTGAGAAACTAATGCAAATGGATAGCCGCCATTACTATCGCAGCCACTAACTACAAGGGCTCTTGGCGCAACGGTTAGCGCAGGGGACTCATAATCCCTGGGTTCTGGGTTCGAATCCCGGAGGGCCCACCAGAATTTCCAAAAGGTCAGACACCATCTCTGGCCTTCTTTCTTTTATATAGCTTAAATTGTGTGCCTATA
>URBP01000024.1 GCA_900546105.1 uncultured Collinsella sp. | reverse complement strand
ACATATATAGATATAGATGAGCTGAAGGCCACGTTGTGTGGCCTTCTTTGTTTGCGGAAAGCGCGTCCCGGAATCTGACGTTGGAATGGGATGTAGTTTCCGGTTGAGGGTCTGTTGGGAAAGTGCGTCCCACTTTGGGGGCTGATTCTGGGATGCGGTTTCCGGTTGCCGAGTCTTTGCTCGATAGAAAACCCGGGTAGCCTGGTGGTTGGCTACCCGGGTTTTTGGTTTGCCGTTGCCCCCTGCTGATGGCTAGTGGTTCTTGCGGCGTTTAGCCAACATGACGAGGGCTATTGCCACTAGGATGATGCCTGCTGCTGCAGCGGTGGCGACTAGGGCGAATGTTTGGTCGCCGGTGTTTGCGAGGTTCTTCGCTGTGGTCGTAGTCTTGACCTTGGTGTCGGTCTTAGCTCCGTTGTCGGACTTGGGCTTGTCCGGGTTCGTCGGGGTCTCAGGAGTCTCGGGGTCCTTTGAGCCTTCGGAATCGGTTGGGCCGGCGGTGTTTACCAGCGTATGGTCCAGGAACTTCTTGGCGCCCGCACTTGCCTGTGAGAACAGGCGGCGCGTGCGGATCGGGGTGGCGTTCACCGTTGTGGGCGCCGTCTCCTCGGCCTCGATATTCACGAGCGTCGTGCCGGTGTCGAGGCCCACGTCGTTGTATCCCACGTGGCAGTAATACTGCGCACCGTCATCGTCTGCGGTCAGGTCAATCTCGAGCTTTGAGGCCGTTCCAGCCGCGAGGTTGCCATCGGCACCCACGAGCTTAAACTCTGTCTCGCCGCGGCCCTTGCGGTACCACATATAGGTCGGTGCCAGCCCTGTTTCGCTATCGTCGGCACCGAGTTGCTTCACATGGCCAATCGCCGAGAGCGTCAGGTGGCTTCCCGCCGTGCGCTCAACCGAAGAGTCGTATCCAAGATCCGACCCCTCCGCAGCATCCGCCGCAGGTCCGCTCACGGTCATCGTCATGCCATCGGGCATGGTCTTGACCGTGATGATTGCCGAGCGAATACCTGTTTCGGTCGTGGATCCATTCTTAACGGCGGCGATGGCGAATCGATACTCCGTATTGGGCTGCAGCCCATCCCACTTGAGCGAGGTCTGCGTGTTGTCGGCAATCTTCCAGCTATTGACGACCGCATCCGCCGCATTGCTCTGCAGCATGCCCACGCCGTAGCTAAAGCCACTCTTGTTTGCGAGTACATCGTCCCAGCTAAACGTAACGCTGGTCGAATCGACGGCGTTTGCCGTAAAGCCCGTCACGGCCGGCGCGTCGGGCATCTCGACGTCCTTAACGTCATAGCCCACGATCCAGAACTGGTCGGTGTCCTTGGTGCCGAGCTTGTCGCCCGAGTCTGCCTCGAACTTGTCGACATCCACCGCGTTGACGCCCAGACGCCACACAAAACCGTACTTGCCCTGCGCGGCCTCGGGCAGGTTGTCGACGGTGCCGCCGTATTCGGTCGATTCACTCGAGGAGTTACCCGTAGTAAAGCCGGCGTTGGCACCAAAGCACAGGCCGCCAAACAACTCGTGCTTTGCGAGCTTCGCGCCCATGACAACGCTGCCGTTCAGCGTCAAGCCGAGCTCGAGCTCCTGCTCCTTGCCCTCCTCGACTTCGATGGTCTGCTCAATGCTCGCCCCCGACTGCGCGGCGGCGCCGTTAAACCCATCGTGCGTGTAGGCGCGCGTTACGCCAGGCTTGCCCAGGCCAAAGGAATCCCCAACGGGAGTCTCGCCGTTGAGCGTCGTTTGATAGGTTCCGGGTTCTCCCGACCGGTTGGTCAAAAAGTAGCTGAGCGGCGTCATATTGTGCTGTTTGGCAATGCGGTCATAGGCCTCGACATTAACGACCGAGGTCTGCGCGCCGAGCGACACGGGCGCCGCCATCACGCCCTTGCCACCAGTTTCCTCATTTTCGATCTCATACTCGTAATAGACCATCGGAATCGTGTAGAGCACGGCCTTGTCACCCTCGCCGGCATGCGACTCATAGCTTACGCTTGCGCTGACCGTGCGCTCGCTCCGGTAGTCATAGCATCCCTCGGCGGCAAAATCGACTGAAGCATTCATCGCGACCAGGGGCGGACCGGTCTGCACCTCGACGGCAACGCCCAACTCGGCGCCAATGGTATAGCCCTGGGATGTCCCCGTGCCCTTTTCCTCTCCGTATGACGTGCCGCCCAACACCAGATAGCCGTATGCCTGCTCCAGATCCTCAACATAGGGCGCATCCTGCAGCACGGCAAGCACGCGCGGGTTGGTATAGACCTTGTAGCGGTCCTTGTACGTAATCTTGACGCTGTCGTTGTCGACATCGGGCAGCGCGAGCGAGATAAATGTGCCATAGGTAGTGCCGCGACGGTTGCTCTCGCTAATCACCTGCTCCTCGCCGCGGCGCACCTTTCCGTTCTCGTCGAGCGAAAAATGCGAGGCGGTCATCCAATAGTAGTCATCGTTCTTGCGCAGGTCCTCGTCGCGGTGCTTGCCCACCACGGCGATAAAGCTCTCGTTATAGCGGTCCGAACCCGAGACGCTGCCCGCCTTGACGTCGCTGATCCACACCTGCTCTATACCCTTGTGGTCATGCTTGTTGCTGCTGTTGTATTGCTGACCGCTCATGCTCATGGTTCCGACCATGGACCCCAAGCCCTGAGCCCCGCTCTGTGCCGTGTTGCAGGCAAAGTCGCGGAACACATCGCCGCCCACGAGCACCTCGTCGACCGCCAGCTGCTCGGACAGGCCGTCAAGGTTGGCAGTGGCAAGGGCAATAGGCGCCAAGGTGCACGGATAGCGCTTATCCTGAGCGCTATCCTTCCATGCGCTGTTGGGCACATGCATCAGCCCATAGGAGGCGAGGAGCCCGTCTCTGTATTCCTTGCAATCGGAAAGCTTGAACTCGCCAGACTCCGAGTCAAAATACGCGTAGCGGTACAGCGCGCCGTACAGCCCCTTGCTGCCGTCAGAAGCGCCGTAATCAAAAGCGCTGCGTTGCCAGTCATAGCCCGCAAGAATAAGGCCCGTGACGGTTTCACCCGTCTTCTTTCCTTCTTCATCGTAGGCGGCAAACGTGCCGAACGTCGCATTCGCAGCGACCATGGTCTTGCCGTTCGCGGAGAGGGAGATTGCGCCCGCGTCGCCCAGAGCATCGACATGGACGAGCGCACCCTTGGATGCATCCCACGAAAACAGCTCGCAATGGGTCGACTTATCAATATTCTTCTTGCCGTAGGGTGCCGAGACCACGATGGCGAGGTCATCGCAAAAATCGCGATCGAGGTCGCCGGCCGCTAGCGAAACGACAGGAGCTGACTGAAGCTGCGTCCAGGAGTCGTTCCCGCCCTTGTTGTGCGTGGTGTAGTCCGCGGCGTTACCGGCATCGATCTTGACGACGCTTTGCTTCCAGTTGCCGCCCTCCAAGTCATACATGTCGACTACAGCCTTGCGCACGCCGTTCTCGTCGACATAGCAGCCCGCGTAGACAAAAAGCTCGTCGACGCCGTCGCCATCGACATCGCCCGCCTCGACATCAAAGACGGCGTCGTGCTCTTGCAGGTAACCGGCATCCAGGTACTTAAAACGGCCTTCGTACATCATATTAGTGTTGACCGTCACCGGCAGGTGTGTGTCGAGAGTGCGCGTACGCCCGTTGCTAAACGAGTAGAGGACCAGCTCAACCTTTCCGGCGTATGACTTGCCGTCAATCGTCGTGGAGGAACTGTCGCCGTAGGCACGGAGCTCGGCAACGCGGCTCTTTTTGCCCGTGCTGGCGTCGCTGCAGAACTCAACACTCGTGGCGTGAATGCCCGAGAAACCGTTGTTGTCGTTGGCGAGTACTGTTGAGGACTCATTGTTGCTTAGGTACGACCAGGTGCCGCCACCGTAGTCGCTATGCTTGTAGAGATCGCTGTTCGTATCGAAGTTGTTGACGTTTTGCCAGAACTTTGCGGCGCCCCACACACTTCCATAGCCATCGGTGAGTTTGCTGCTGCCGCCAATGTCACCGCGCTCGACGTTCTCGAGCTTGTCGCGCAGAGTGTAGCGATTGCCATGGCTACCGTTAGCTGCCATATAGACCTCGCTGCGCGTGGCAAACGTCGTGGGGGTATCAGTGGAATAGGGGCCAACGGTATCGGCCGGAATGTCCTCGCTCGTGCCCAGACCCAGGGCTTGATAATCCTGCTCGGTCATATCGGTGATTGCGGGCGCGTCTGCCGCCTGGGCAACCTGGGGCGTGGCCGTGAAGCAGGCGACGCTCGTGGCGATCAACGCAGCAAGCGCCGCCGTCCCAACAAGCGGGATTTTCGACAGCCTACGGATACGGGAGTGTGGAACGTACATGAGGGACCTCGCTTTACTCGAGTGGAGTGGACTCATTTTTGCAAATGATACGTCCGATGCCCGATATCACGTGTCTCATTTTCGCCAACGGCGTGTCTCATTTTTGAGAATCCGAGATGCCGCGGAAATCTTATCCCAGCTCAAAGGCCATTTCTGGGATGTATTTTCCGTCGAGTGCCTCATCGGGAAACTGCATCCCATTTCAAGCGTCGATTCTGGGACGCACTTTCCCCTTAGACCCTCAACCGGAAACCGCATCCCACTTTGAGCGCAAATTCCGGGATGCATTTTCCGCTTGAGCCTCATTGGGAAACGGCGTCCCACTTTGAGGGCTGATTGTGGGATGCATTTTCCGGTTTTGCTCTCATTGGGAAAATGCATCCCGTTTCTTGACCGAATAATGGGACGCAATTTCCCGTTGGAGCGCCTTTGGGAAAGTGTGTCCCACTTCGACCGCCCAGAGTGGGATGCACTTTCCGCAAAGCACCTCAACGGGAAACTACGTCCCATTCCAAAGGCAAATTCCGGGACGCATTTTTCGAAAGCCTGCCCATCCGGAAAGCCCGTCCCACTTTGGACGCATCCGGGCACGGAACCATCGACCTATCAGGCCTCCCATCAATAAAGAGGCGTCCTCCCGAACGGCGGGGCACGAAGTTCATCGCGAGTTCCGCACGCAAAGAAGGCCACTTAATGTGGCCTTCGTCTTGCGCAGGACTGTAGAGCAGGGAACTTCGTGCCCCGACGCCCGGGAGGACGTTTCATTTAGAAAGATGGACCGACCGCCGTCAGCGATGGGAGCTACTCCCCCAGCACGGCCTTCTTGGCCGCCGCCGCCATGTTGTCCAGATCTTCCTTGGTGGGATGGTCCTTCGCGGCAACCCAGTTGTCGAGCAGCATCTTAAATCGGGCGTTGTCGGGATCTTGCTCGAGCATGGCCTCGTAGCGCTGTTTGACCGCAGGGCCCATCTTACCCTGACACATCGCCCAGCCCGCAAGCTCGGCATCATTGGCCAAATTGGAGGTTACGCGGTCGATAATCTGCTGGTAATAGCTCTGGTCGGCCCCAAAGCCGCAGGTGCCAAACAGGAACACGCGCTTGCCGTGCAAGGCGGAGAGCAACGCCGCGACCGAAGGCGTGCACGCGCCCTTGTCGCACCAAAAACCGACGAGCACCATGTCGGCCGCGCAGGCGCCCTGCGCCTCGAGCGCAACCTGATCTGCATCCGCATCGTCGCTCAACGCCGCGGCATGGACAAACTCAACGCCCGCAGCCTGCAGAGCGCGCTTGATCGCGCCCGAAACCATCCTGGTATTACCGCTCTTGCTGTTAACCACCAAAGAGCACGTCATAGTCACGTTGCCTCGTTTCCCCCAAAACTAAAGCCACTAATGCAATTTATTAGATGAATATCTTAGTACTAACGTGACAGATGTAAACCACCGTCTGTCGATTGATTAATTAGCCCCACGGGCTTGCTCACTGGGCGAATTGGCTGCGGTAGAGTTCGGCGTAGAAGCCGTCTGCCGCCAGCAGCTCGTCGTGTGTGCCCCGCTCGATAATCTGGCCGTCGCGCATCACCAGAATGCAGTCGGCGTTGCGGATGGTGCTCAGGCGGTGCGCCACGACAAAGCTTGTGCGACCTGCCATGAGCTCGTCGAATGCCGCTTGAACCTGCAGCTCGGTGCGGGTATCGATGCTCGACGTTGCCTCGTCCAGCAGCAGAATCGCCGGGTCGGTGAGCATGACGCGCGCGATGCACAGCAGCTGTTTTTGACCTTGGCTAAACGTGCCGCCGTCCTCGCCGATCACCGTATCGTAGCCGTCGGGCAGCTGCACGATAAACTTATGCGCATGCGCGCGCTTGGCCGCCTCGATAACCTGCTCGCGCGTGGCATCCGGGCAACCGTAAGCGATGTTGTCCGCTACCGTGCCCTCGAACAGCCAAGTGTCCTGCAGCACCATGCCAAAGGCGCGGCGCAGGCTCGCCCGTGTGTAGTCACGCGAGGACTTGCCATCGACCATGATGCGTCCGGCATCGATATCGTAAAACCGCAGCAGCAAGTTGATGAGCGTCGTCTTGCCGCAGCCCGTGGGACCGACCAGGGCAAAGCGCATGCCGGGCTTAGCCTCAATGCAGATATCCTGCAGCAGCTTGCGGTCAGGCACGTAGCTAAAGTCCACATGTTCAAAGGCGACCTCACCCTGCGGGGCAGCAAGTTCCACGGCGTCCGACGCGTCGGGCTCCTGCTCGCGTGCATCGAGCAGCGCGAACATGCGGCGCGCCGAGGCATACGCCGTCTGGATCTGCGTAATGACGTTGGTGACCTCGTTGAACGGCTTGGTGTACTGGTTGGCATAGGACAAAAAGATCTGCACGCCGCCCACCGTGAGTGCCACGGGCACGCCCGTGATCACGCCCACACAGCCGATCACAGCGACCACGGCATAGATGATGTTATTGATAAAGCGCGTGCCGGGGTTGGAGAGCGAACCCATAAACTGCGCGCGCTCGCCCACGGTGTAGAGCTCGGCATTGAGGGCATCGAAGCGCTGCTGGGCGTGCGGGCCGTAGGCGAAGGCGTCCACGAGCTTTTGCTCGCCTACGTACTCCTCGATATGACCACCGAGCTGCCCTTGAATACGCTGCTGTGCCGTAAAGCTTTTGTTGGAGAGCTTGGCGATGGCGCCGGCTGCAAAAATGGAAAGCGGCGTGACGAGCACCACCACGAGCGTCATGGTCAGGTTGATGGAGAGCATAAACGCAAGCGTGCCCACGATGGTGATAACGCCGGTGAAAAGCTGCGTGAAGCCCTGCAGTAGACCGTCGCCCACCTGATCGACGTCGTTGACCACGCGGCTCATAAGGTCGCCGTGGGCGTGACTGTCGATAAAGCTGAGCGGCATATGGCTGAGCTTGTCGCTCGCCTCCACGCGCATGTCGCGCACCGTTTCGTAGGACAGGCGGTTGACGCAATAGCCCTGCAGCCACTGGAAGGCCGCAGCACCTACAATGACAATCGCGAGCTTGGTAACGAGCGGCAGCAGTGCATCGAAATCCACCTGGCCCGCGGCAACGATCAGGTCGATACCCTCGCCGATAAGGATAGGCGTGTAGAGCTGCAGAATCACCGAGATAGCGGCGCTCACAAACGACGCCGTAAACGAAATACGGTGCGGACGGACGTAGCCCATCAGGCGGCGCGTTACCGCGCCCACGGGATAGCGCTCGGGATCGCCGGGCTGGCGCGGACCGTCGCCCAAGTCGTTGAGGTTATCGTTACCGGACACGTTGGCCGTCATCGTGGCGACCGAACCGGAAGAAGTATACGGGTTCATCTAGCAGCCCTCCTTTGCGCAAGTGGATGCCGGGGCAGCCGGGGCGGATGCGGGACTTGAAACGGACGCGGGCGCCGCACTCCCCTGTTGGCCCTCGAGCTCCTCGCGGCGAAGCTGCGACTGACAGATTTCGCGGTAGAGCTGACAGGTTGCGTAGAGCTCGTCATGCGTGCCCAGGCCTGCAACCGAGCCGTGGTCGAGTACGCAGATCATGTCGGCGTCGCGCACGGTCGAGACGCGCTGGCTCACGATCACCGTCGTCAGCGGCAGCCCGCCCTCGGCGGCACCGCGCACGCTGCGCTCGCGGATGGCATGGCGAAGCGCCGCGTCGGTCTTAAAGTCGAGCGCCGAGGCAGAGTCATCCATGATCAGGACCTGTGGCGAGCCCACCAGGGCGCGCGCGATGGTCAGGCGCTGGCGCTGACCGCCGCTGAAGTTCTTACCGCCCGCCTCGACCGGGGCGTCGAGGCCCTGCGGCTTGTTGCGCACGAACTCGCTGGCCTGCGCCATATCGAGCGCTGCCCAGAGCTCCTCGTCGGTTGCCGCCTCGTCGCGCCAGGTCAGGTTGCTGCGGATGGTGCCGCTCACCAGCGACGCGCGCTGCGGGACGGTCGCGACCACGTGGCGCAGTTGGTCGAGCGGCCAAGCGCGCACGTCGGAGCCCATCACGCTCACACTGCCGGTGCCCGCATCGTACAGGCGCGGGATAAGCGAGACGAGCGTGGACTTACCGCTGCCCGTACCGCCGATAATGCCGAGCGTCTTGCCCAGCGGGAGTTCCAGCGTCACATCGTTGACAGCATTGGCCGCGCCGGCGCCAAACGAGAAGCTCGCATGGTCAAAGCTCAGCGCGGGGACCGGAGCGGCATTGCCCGTCGCGCTCGGCTCGGGCAGTGCGACCGGCTCGTTGTCCTCGTCGGTGATGCTCGGCACGCAATTGAGCACCTCGTTGATGCGCGACGCGCTGGCGCTCGCCTTGGTAAAGACCACGACCAGGTTGGCGACATACACGATGGAGGTGAGGGTCTGCGTCATGTAGTTCACAAACGCCATGACCTGGCCCTGCGTGAGCTCGCCCATGTTGACCTGGATGCCGCCCACCCACAGGATGGCACACACGCCCAGGTTCATCACCAAAAACGTGACGGGATTGAGAATCGACGAGAGCTTGCCCACCGCGATGGCGGTATTGGCCTGATCGTCGGCGGCTTGGGCAAAGCGCTCGCGCTCGTGGTCCTCGCGCACGAAGGCGCGAACCACGCGGGCGCCCGAAAGACCTTCGCGGCAGATAAGCGCGATGCGATCGAGCTTTGCCTGCAGCTGCTTGTAGTAGGGAATGCAGCGCGCCATGACAAACCAAAACACCAGGCCAATGGCGGGCGTGCAAATCAAAAAGATAATGCCGAGCTTAAGGTCGATGGCAAGGGCCGCGACCATGGAGCCCACCGCCAGGAAGGGCCAGCGGATGAGCATGCGCACGCCCAGCGCCACGGCGAGCTGCACCTGGTTGACGTCGTTGGTAATGCGCGTGATGAGCGACGGCGTGCCAAAGCGATCGAGCTCGGCATAGCTCAGCTTGTTGATGTGCTCGTAGAGCGCGCCGCGAATGTCGGTGCCCATGCCCTGCGAGGTGAGCGCCGCCATCTTTTGGCAAACGAGCGTAAACGAGATGCCGATCACAGCCATGGCGGCGAGCACCATGCCGTAGTGGACGACGGCACTCACGTCGTGCGCACCGATACCTTTATCGATCATCTGGGCAATCACCAGCGGCGTAAGCAGGTCAAAGATCACTTCGATCAACTTGCACGCAGGGCCAATCACCATATATCGGCGAAACTTACCACCAAAACGCCTGAGCAGCTCAATCATAAAAAGGCGCTCCCTATCATCATTCACACTCAATTCGAATCATGATAGTACCGCCACCCCAAAAGAAGCGTAAACAACTCGTCATTTCTAACGGGATTCAGTTTTCAGAGGAGCATACGCGCACACCCAGCCAGTGGCGGGCCAATCGCTTGGTATACTTACATTAGTGCTACCAAGTTAGTCGCCGACCCTTGAAATGAGGTGCCGAGATGAACGACATTCTCGCGAGAAGAGCAAGACGAACAACCTTGGGCATCGCCCTTTCCGCGGCACTTGTCGCGGGAATCGCCCCCGCAACGGCGATCGCGGCGGAAACCAGCTCCCCCACCGGTGCAGTTGCCTTGCAGACGAAAGATGCGGCCGCCGAAAAAGACAAAGCGTATGCAGCCATGCAGGAAGCGCTCAAAAACCTCGAGGCCGCAAAAGACGCCGCAAGTCCCGAGAAAATTGCGGAAATCGATACTAAAATTGCCATTTTTCAAGAGAACTACGACACTAATTTGGCGCAAGCCGCCATATATAAGGAATCCCTTCCTACCATGCAAGCGAACGTCGATGCAGCTCAAGCCGAATGCGATAAGGCCCACAACCGGACAAGAGCCCTTGAGGCAGAATTAAATAAAATCGACTACACGACTCCTGCCGAAACTATTCGGCAGTTGCAAGAGGCGATCACAGAGGCAATAATGCAAGAAAATTCCTGTGAAGATAAGCTTGAGCACTGCCGAATGCGCCTCGAAAGTCATAAAAGCCTGATTTATTTCTTTGAAAGCGAAGTAGAGTTTAATAAAACCCATCTCGACGGAGAAACAGCCAAGCGGGATGCGCTCCTCGACGATTTGAAAAGAGCGCAAATAGCCTATGACGATGCCTGCAAGGCATACGAAGAGGCGAAAGCCGCGGCAGACAAGGTCACCTCGCCCGAGATAACGCAACCGACCGAGACGACGCCTCCCTCCAACTCGACGCAACCGACCGAGACGACGCAGCCCACCGGCTCGTCCGCAACCGGTAAAGACACCTCGCCAAACTCCACCAAGCAGGCGAACTCGAGCAGCGGCAAACAAGCAGATACGACCGCCGACAAGCTCGCGAACACGGGCGACACAACACCGAGCGCAATCGCACTCGCAGGAATCGCCACCGCAGGCCTCGGAATAACCGCCACGGGTGTACGCCGCCTCAAGAACTCAAAATAGCCGCCAGAGCATACCATCTTCGCCAATCCACAAACCCAGAGACAAAAGAGGCCCGTTTCCCCAGGGAAACGGGCCTCTTTAACTGCAAAAATTCAAGCAACAACACCGCCGCCTCTTGAAGCACATCGCCACCGCGCTCCAAACAACGCCAACGAGCAGCATTCCTTAAGGGATAGATTTAATTAGGCTAACGCGCCTTTACGGGTGATTTTTGGACGATGCGGTTCCGGTGCCGGCGGGCTGTTTGGTAGTCGAGCGATCCCGCAGGCAAAGCCGAGGACCAGCGAGACACCAAGCGCCCTGCCGGCACTCGCGGGTAGCCGCGGCACCAAAAAAGCGCCCGTGCGCTCGATGGATTCGGATGCCCGACAGAGGCTCCTTATGGCTGCTTCCTTCCGGACCTGACCAGATTCGGAACATGTCGTCATCCGAACCCATCGAACGCGCTAGGCGCTCGGTATATCTTACCTGCTCCCGCCCGCCACGGCAAGTGGGGCGAACCCATCGGATGGATTCGCCCCACTCGTCCATATCGTTAGCGGCGCCTGCGGTACAGGACCGCGCCGCCCGCGACGGCCAGCGCGCCGATGCCGGCCATGGCGCCGAGCACCTCGACCGGCAGGCTGCGGTCGCCGGTGTCGGGCATGCCGCCCTTGGAGCCGTCGCCGCTAGAGCCGCTGCCGGAGCCGTTATCTGAACCGCCGTCTGAGCCGCCGCCCGGCGTGCCGGGGTTCTCGGGGGTGCCGGGGGTCCCGGGATTCTCGGCGTAGCTGTTGGTGAAGACTGGCGGCACGTTGGCGTCGCCCTCGTAGGAGACCCTCGCCGACAGATAGCCCGTCTTGGTGCCGTCGGCCGCCTCGTCGCTCACCGTGACGACGATCTTGCGCACCGCCTTGTCGTAGGTCACGTGCGCCTGGCCGTCGTCGACCTCGCTCACCGTGAAGGTGTAGGTGCCGGCCTGCTTGAAGGTCAGCGCATCGAACGCGACGCTGCCGTCCGCGGCGTTCTTGGCGGTCGACATGACCTTGCCGTCCCGGCTCTTGAGCTCGAAGCTAAACTGGCCCGCCTTGAGCTCGGCGCCCTTGAGCACCTTGGCGGCGCCCAGCCGGAGGGTGACGGGCGCGGCCTCGTAGCCGTTGGTGAACGTCACCGAGTCGTCGCCCACAGCATTGCCCTCGGCATCCATGAGCTCGTGTTTGACGGCGAGCGTGCCGTTTTTGGCATCGGCAACCGTCGTGCGCACGCGGTACGTCGCCCTGTCGTATGTCACGCCGCCCGCCGTGCCGGCGACCTCGCGCAGCTCATAGCTGTGCGTGCCGGGCGCGGTGTAGGTGACGGGGCCGAGCGCGACCGTGCCGTCGGCGGCGTTCCTGCCCGTCGCCGCGACGCTCTCGCCGCCGTCGGCGGCAATCTCGACCAGCTGGAACTCGAACTCGCCCTCGGCCAGGTCACGGCCCTTGAGCTTCTTGCTCACCTTGATCCGGTCGGTGACGGAGCTCGGCGTCGGGTTCACGCCGTAGGTGTTGGTGAACTCGAACGCGCCCTTGCCCTCGGGCGTGCCCTCTGCGGGCAGGACCTTCGCGACAAGCGTGCCCGCGGCGGTGTCCTCGACCACCCTGACCGTGAAGGTCCTGGTCGCCGTCGCGTCATTGACCACGCCGTCGACCGAACCGGACTCGCTCACCCGGTAGGCGAACGTCTTGGTGCGCAGGCCGTCGCCGTCGATCTCGACGTCATCAAGGTCGCCCGGCTGCTTAAACGTGACGTGGCCCAGCTCGACGTTGCCGGCGGCGTCGTTGGTCGCCTCGGTCACCGTCTTGCCCGAAGCGTCGACCGGCGCGGGCGCGCCGTCCAGCGGCTCGATCTTAAAGGTGTACTTGCCCGCGATGTCTCCCTGCGTGAGGCCGAGGCCGGCCTGGCCGAGCGCCAGCGTCTTGGCACCCGCGATGTCGACCGTCGCCTCGTTGGTGCCGTAGCCGTTCACGAACGACAGCGCGCCGTCGGAGCCCTCGGGGTAGACCGCGGTCACATCCAGCCCGCCCTTACCGTTATCGGTCACCTTGACCGTAATGCCGAAGCTCGACACGGCCGCCGTCACGCCCGCGGGCAGCCGGTCCGTACCGTCCTCGGAAACGGTATAGGGAATGACCCAGGAGCCGTCGGCGGCCCTGGTGGCGATGCCGTCCGCCACCATCCGCTCGAGAGCGTCGGTGGTGTAGGAGATGGGCGAGAACGAAAGTCCCACGGCCTCGCCGTCGCCGGAGGCCCGGTTGGTCGCGGTCGCGACCACGTTGCCCCGGGCATCGCGGACGGAGAACGAGAACTCGCCCGCCGCCGCGGCGCGGCCCGTCAGCGTCTTGGTGGCGTTGATGGCCACGTTGCCCTCGCCGCCGAGCGTTCCGGTGGCCTCGTAGGAGTTCTCGAACGCGACCGTCACGGGCGCGGGCGTCGCCGTGGCGTCATCTGCTGTGGAGACCTCGCCGCGGGCGACCTCGACACCGTCCCTGGCAACCGCGGTCGCGACCGTGAGCCTGCCCGTCGCGGCGTCGTAGCCGGGCGCGATGGTCACCGTGCGTGGCGCGGTGTCGTTGGTGTAGCCCTTGCCGCCGAGCTTGGTCTCGGTGACGGTGAAGCTGTAGGTCTTGCCCGCGTCGGCGTCGGTGAACTTCACGTCGCTCTCCGCGGCACCGCCGATGAGGTCGACCAGGTCGGCCTTCCCATCGTCAGCCGCGGCCACGGCGTAGGCATCCTTGTCGGTCTTGAGGCCGAGCTTGGCGGCCGTCTCGGCGTCGGCGGTCACGGTGAAGGCGAACTGCCCCGCCTCCATGGCGCGGCCGGAGAGTGTCTTGGACAGGCGCACGCCCGCGCGGGCCGAGTAGTCGAGCTCGGTCGTGTAGGTGTTGACGAAGTCGCCGCCGCTCGCCTGCGCGATCGCGGGCGTCGTGGCCGTGAGGTTGCCGGAGCCGTCGTCGGTCACGGTCACCGTCATCGTGGCGACGTGGCCGTCGTAGGCCACGCCGGCGATGGCGGAGCCGTCATCGGGCCTGACCTCGCGCACCGTGTAGGTGAAGGTCCTGGCGCGCACGCGCTTGCCGCCGACCTCGGCGAACCCGGCGTCCTTGATGTCGTCGAGCGTGTAGCGGATGGCTCCGAAGTCGAAGGCGACCCTATCGCCCGCCTCGGTGCCGGCGGCGGCCGTCACGCTGACGGTCTTGGAGCCGTCGGCAGAGTCCTCGGGCATGGGAGCGCCGCCCTCGCCCGTGAGCGTGAACTGGAAGCTGTCGCCCTCGGCCCAGTCGCGGCCCTCGAGCGTCTTGGTGAAGAGCCCCGCGGTGGAGACGTCCCTGCCCTCGGTGGCCGTTCCGTACGTGTTGGTGAACGCCGCGGTCGCGCCGTCCTCGGTCACGGTGCCCTCGGCCCCCTCGACCGTGGTCGTGTAGCCCTCGGCGGCATCCTCGGTCACGGTGTAGCGCGCGCCCACGGGCAGGCCGGCGACGGTCTTCTCCCCGCCGTCCCTGAGCGTGAAGTTCGCCTTGCCGCCCGCGAACGTCACGGCGTGCTCGCCCTTGCCGAAGGTGCCGGAGACGGGCTCGCCGTCCCCGTCGGCCAGCGCGACCGTAAAGCCGAACTCTCGCTGGCTGTCGCCACCGACGACCGTCTTCTTGACGGTGAGGCTGCCGGTCTTGGCGGTGTTGGTAAAGACCGCCGCCTCGACCGTGCGCTCAGCAGCGTCGCCCGCGTCGTCGGTCAGCTGTGCAATCTTGGTCTTGGTGGACAGCTTACCGGCGCCGTCGTCGGTCACCGTGACGGTGGCACGATAGGTGGCCTTCGAGAATGTGAGTGCCGTCTCGTCACCCGACTGCTCGGTGATCACATAGGCATAGGTACCGGGCTTGGTGTACTCGATGGTACCGAAGTTGCCAACCTGGGCATCCTTGTGCAGCTCAATCGCCGACACGCCGTCCTTGGCGCCCTTGGGCATGGGTGCCTCGCCCTCGGCAGCCAGCGTCATGGTAAAGACATCCGATGTCGTCCAGTTGCGTCCGGAGATCTTCTTTTGCACCTTAAAGGCGTTTTCCACCTTCGTGGACTCCACGCTGTAGACGTTGGTGAAGCCCACCTGCGTCGCCTGTCCGACGGTACCCTTCTGGAGGTTCGCCTTATCGACAACCGCAAAGCCGTCCTCACTCGTCATGAGTTCACCCTTGGAGTCGAGCTCCTGCACCTCGTAGTGCGTACCCACGGGCACGGTAACCGTGACGGAGCCGCCGGCCTTAAGCGTGATGGTGTCACCGCTCTTGATCTGTCCGCTTACATAAGTGCCATTGGTGCCACTGGGGCGACCGGCGTACGCAAAGGTGCCGGCCAGAGGCGTTGTGCCATCGGTCTGGTAGAGCAGCACCTTAAAGGTAAATGCCTTGTTGGGCGCGGTGATGCCTTCGGCGGCCGTGACCGTCTTGCTCAACGTCAGGCGCCCGTCAGAAACCTGATCGGTAGTGGTGTTGGTCTTGACGGCAGGGTTGTTGTCGACCGCCACCGACGCCTGGTTGGAGATGTCGCCCGAAGCGCCACCGCTCTTAAACGCGTCCTCAGTCACGCGGACCTTAAACTGAACCGTGCCCTCCTTGCCGGCGGGAACGTCCTTCAATGTCCAGGTGAGGTTGCCGTCATTGTCCTTGGAGCCGGCATCCTTATGGTCGCCAGCGAACTCCACGAACTCGGTTCCCGCGGGAACGGCATCGGCGATCGTCACCGTGGCAGACGCGCCCTCGGTGTTCTTGTAGCCGATGGTGTAGGTGAGCTCATCACCCAGCGCCACACCCGACCCCGTCGAATCCTGGGCATCGCTCTCGGACTTCTTGGGCACGTAATTAGTCGTGGTGCCGGTATAGCTCTTGTTGCCGACCTTAATGGTGGCAGCATTGTTGACGGCGCCGACCGCACCCTGGGCGTCCTTCACAGCGTCCTCGGTAATCTTGACGCGCACGCGCACCGAACCGTGGCTGCCCGCGGGTTGCTTACCCAGGTCCCAAGTAAGCGACTGGCCGCTCGCTTCGCCATTATCGGCATACTCGCCCTCAAAGGCCTCGAACACAACGCCAGTGGGTAGCTCGTCTACCACGGTCACGTCGGCGGAGACCAGGTTGCCGTCAGCATTGACCGCAGTATTGACCCAGTTGATGGTATAGACGTGGGAGTCGCCCACAGAAAGCAGCTGCCCGTCGATGTCCACATTAGGCTTCGCGACCGTGCCGATCGTCTTGACCTTGTCACGCGTGTTGTGGAAAACGATCTTGCCGTTCTCGGTGCCATCGCGATAGGTCACCCTAGGCGTCAGCGTGCCGTCGTTGTTGTCGGTCACCTCGAGCAGCACGCGGCACGTCGCGGACGTATCCACGGGACGCACGCCCTCGGGCAGGCTGGTCAAGCGCTCCTTTGCCACCAGGTTAAAGCTATAGGTAGTGGTGTGGTCGGCATTGTGCCGTTTGATGGCAATGCCATCGTTGACGGCGCTGGCAAGGTCAATCGTCTGCCCATCAGTTCCGCTGGTGGCATCGCCAAGCTTAAAGTAAATCTTGCCGAAGTCGACCGTTGCGATACCGTTCTCGCCCGCCTGGGTCGTGCCCTCATCCTTCTTTTCGAGCGAGCCATCGGCCTTCTCGGCATACAGGTCAAACGTATACTGACCCGCCTCGATCTTGTCGCCGGAGTCCATCACCTTCTCGGCGGTAAGGCCCTCGAATTTTCCGGTTGCAGCATAGTTGTTGGTAAAGAACACCTTTGCCTTGGCAGCACTTTTCTCGGAGCTAAAGGGCTTCGTATCGCGGGGCTCTTCAACTTCGTTGGCGTCATAGTGCTTGACCGTGGTCACGGTATAGAGCGAACCGTCACCACGACTCTTGACCGCAATCTCTACCGTCCAATAGGTGGAGTCGTAGGTGTAGCCGCGCTGCTTGCCGTTATTCTCGACCACCTTATAGGTGAACGTCTTGCCCACGTCGCCCGTCGCGAAGATCAGGCCACCCAAAATACCGGTGTAGGACGTGCCATCGGCACGCGCCACAAGCTTGCCGCCCTCATCGGTTACGGTAATGGTCAGGACATAAGTGTGCGTGTCATACTTCCACTCGCCGAGGCCGCTGTTCGGGGCCAACTCATTAATAGCAAACTTATACGTGCCCGGTTTGTTGAAGGTGAGCTTCGAGAAATCGACCTGATAGTGCTCCCCGTCCTTGAGGCCCTCCTTCGTTTGCTTTTTCTCGGCATAGCCGCTGTCCGCGCTCATCGAAGAGCCGGTGATGAGCTTGCTGTCGACAGCAGCCCGGGTAGCATCGTCAGCCGCGGTCATGGCAAAGGTGAACTTGTCCGGAGCATCGGCACCGACAACCACCTTTGTCACGGACGGAGTGTAGGTTGCCGCCTCGGTGACCGTATAGGTGTTCTTGAATTTGACCGTCGCGACACCGGTAGACGTCGCATCCGACGGATAGATCCACTGGCCCTCAAGCTCGTCCTTGCCATCGACCTGCTTGCTTACCGATGTCGTGACCCTAAGCGTACTGTCGCCGTTATCCGCCACGACAGCCTTAACCGTATGGACCGTCTCGTCGTATGTATAGCCCGTCGCCTTGTCGTCAATCTCGCTCACCGTATAGGTGAACGTCTTGCCGGCATCATTTTGAGTGAAGGTCAGCCCGCCCGCAGGTACCAAACTCACGGTCTTGGGAGCATTAGCCTCGACACTTGCGGTCTCAAAGACCTTGCCGTCCGTGGAAATGCCAACCTTGCTGGCAGATGTCTTGTCGGCAGGCTTGACGATATAACGGAACGTGCTCTTAGGCGAGCCAAAAATGGTCGCGTCCTTGGGATACGTCAACGTCTTCTCGATCTGCAAACCGCCATCGGCGCCATAGTCGAGACTTGCCGTGTAACGGTTCACAAACGAGACAGTAGGCGTCGTGGCGCCGGCATCACTCGAATCGTACTGCCGCACGTAAGTATTCGAATCTTGCTTGAGCTCGACAATCTTTTCGTCCGTCAACTTACTCGCATCGGCGCCGTCGCCCAGCAGCTCCGTCACACCCGCGCCCTTGAGCACGGTCGTCACGGTGTAGAGCTTAGCGGTGTCGTCCTTGCGTGCAAGAACCTTGACGAGCACAATGGCATCGCCCGCGTAGCCGGTGTCATAGGTGTAGCCGGCAGCCGCAGGCTGGTTCTCGTGGATGCGATAGGCAAACGTACGCCCCAGGTCCTGTTCCGTGAGCTCACGGGCAAAGAGCTTCTCTTGCCCGCTTGCGCCCACCACGGCACCGGACACGCCGGCCCCCGCAGCCTTATTGGACAGGCTGGCCTCGGCGCCGTCGACCGATGTCTGAACGCCGTTGTACCAAAGGCCCGTCACGGCAAAGGTAAACTGGCCCGCGGTAGAGGCGCGACCCTCGAGGGTCTTGCTGATCGTCACGCCACCAAAGGTGCCCGATGCATGGTACACGTTGGTGAAGGCAGCCTTGTCGGTTACGACCTTGTCCGCTTCGGAGGCACCGGTGTTGGCGTAGGTCACGCTCGACACGCGCAGCATGCCCGTGTGGATGTTGCCCGACTCGTCCAGATCGGTCACCACAACGGTCGCGCGGGCGG
This sequence comes from uncultured Collinsella sp., assembly GCA_900546105.1. Lineage (GTDB taxonomy): Bacteria > Actinomycetota > Coriobacteriia > Coriobacteriales > Coriobacteriaceae > Collinsella. Next base: position 4,779 of record URBP01000024.1, on the reverse strand, counting down.
TGTGCTTGTCCATGGACATGCCCGCTTGGCCATCCTGCGCAGCTTTCTCGGTGATGTTGAAGCTAAAGGTGCCTGCGCGGTTGAACGTCACGGTCGGGGCGGCTTCGGTGCCAAAGGAGAACGAGGCCACGCGTCCCGACGCGGGCGTGCTGGCGACAGCTTGGTTGACGTTAACGGCAACGGCCCCGTCCTTTACCGCTTGCGCGGTGGTCTTGCTCAAACCGGTCGCGCCGGCATCATCCGTAGCGGCAGCGAGGTTAAAGGTATAGCGTTCGCCCTGGTTCCAGTCGCGACCGCTCACAGTCTTTTGGCCCTGCAGGGTCGCACTCGTGGGCTCCACGCTATATATATTGGTAAAGGAAGGCGTAACGTTCGTGTCCAGCTGCTTTACCGAGCCGTCCTTTACAACCTTGTAGTACTCGATCGAAGTCTGGATGCCGGCACCCTTCTCGGCGTTACGCACCACGGCGTAATAGATCGATCCGTCGTAGGTCATGCCCGTAACACTGCCGGGATTCTCCTCAGTAAACTTGTACACGTAGGCGCGTCCCGCATCCGCCTTGGCGGTATAGGAGATCGCCGGCCACGTCACCGCGCCATCATCAGCGTTGTTGCCCACGGTCGCGGTGTTGCCCTCGGCGTCCTCGGGCATGGGGGCCTTGATGCTCGTGTCGACCTTATCGGGATCGAACGCCGCATTGTCGTCCGCATAGCCGCCCACACGCTCGAGCTTAAAGCTAAAGGCGTTCTGGGAAAGCGGGAAACTCCCGGCGTTGTCGGTCAGGATCTTTTGAGCATGGATGATGATCTTCGCTTCGTGTGTATCGTAGTGGTTGGTGAAGGTTGCGACCTTACCGGCAACATCCGTCTTGGTGTCGACGCCCGCGTCGTTACACTCCTGCACCACCTTCACGCTCGCAACGGCCAGAGCGCCGGCATGGTTATCCTCCACCACGACCGTCGCGGTATAGACGGCAGCAGAATAGCTTATGCCGTCCGCACCGGCATCGGAGCCGGGGATAACCTCCGAGATGGTATAGGTGTAGGTACCCGGCTTGGTATAGGTGATGTCGCCAAACGTCGCCGGCTGGTCGTTGGTGAGCTCGACCGTAGCCACCTTGCTCTTGGCACCGCCGGGCATGGGAACGCCGCCGTCGGCCGTAAGCTGCGCGGTAAAGGAATCGCCATCGGCCCAATCGCGACCTTCGAGCACCTTCTTGGCGCTCAGACCGTCTTTGGCCTTAAGCGTTACCGAGCTGGCGCTGTAGTTGTTGATGAACTCGAGTTTATTGCTCGCAGGGATCTTCCCGCCCGCAAGCGCGACAATCTTGCCCTCGATGGTGTTGCCAGTTCCCGACTGCTCCTCGCCACCGACCTTACGTTTCACGAGGCTAAAGCCGGCCGGAAGCACCGACTCGTCGGCAGAGCCGGTAACAGTGTTAACGATGCTCGCCAGCACGTTGCCGCTGGAGTCCTCGCCCTTGGTGGTGAGCTCGCTCACGCTATACTTGTCGCCCTGCTTAAGGTCGTATACGCGGATGGTCTCGCCGGCCTTGATGGAATGGGTGTCGCCGTTCTTGAGCGTAAAGGAGTTGCCCACGGACATGCCATTCGCATCGAATACGCGCGCCTCGTAGCCCTTCTGGGACTCCGGCAGGGTGAACTTAAACGTAAACGTCAGATCCTTGTCCTTGTCATTCGCATCCTTAGTGGGTGCAGTAAGACCAGTATCTGCCGTCACCGTCTTGGTCACCTGCAGGCGTGCCACGCGACGATCGGTATACTGCACGGCCGTTGCCGTGGTAAAGAGATGATTGAGCTGAAGCGTGCCCAGATCGGTGCCATTGGTGGCATCGTCGTCTTGATAAAGGGCCATGCGGTTGATGCCCGTATCGGCAAAGATGGTCGCCAGCTGGCCGTTGCGCTCACCACCGTCCTCGACATAGCGCAGGATGGTCTTGGTACCTTGCGTCGTCTTGTCATAGCGCATATGCATCAAGTCATTTTCGAGCGAAGGTGTCACGCCCTCGGCGGTGCTCTTCTGGCCCCATGTCAGGTTTCCGTCGGCGTCAACGCCTGCACTCTGCAGCTTGCCCTTAATGTGCGTAAGCGTGTTGTCGATGGAGTCGGGAGAGCCAAACTGCGCCAGGGAGGCAATCAGCGAACCCGGGCCGCTCATGCTGAGCACACCGTCGCCTTCCTCGCCGGCATCCACATACACACCCGAATCGTCCACGATTACCTTGGTGATAGCGTTGTTAATCTCAAAACCATCCGGGCTTTTAGACTCACGCAGGTAGTACGTACCCTTGATAAGGGGTGCATGCTTTGTCGAATCGAGTGGGAAGCATGCAGCACCCTCAATGTCATACGGATAGGTCATGCCGTTTGCCTTCACGGTGTCATACGGCTCGGCACCCGATTTAATGGCATACGTGCTGGGACTGTCGCCGGTAACGTCCTTGGCCTGGTACAGCTCAAACGTTGCGCCGTTCACGGGCTTGCCCAGGTCGTCAACCTTCTGCACAAACAGGCGGTTCTGAACGTTGGTGAGGTGGATCACCGTAGAGAACTGCCTGTTTATCGTTTGATATTGGACCATAGAGGTGTTGTCGATGGTTGCCTCCGCCAGAGACGATGCCGTGGTGTGATACACCGCCACGGTATATTCCGCCTTCGACTTGTCCGTCATCATGGCGGCGTACTTCTCGATATCGCCGGGCAGTGACCTGACCGTCACCTCGTAGTCACCCTTGGTGTTGACGCCAAAGACGCTCGTATCTGCCGATTTGGCAGCCTCGACCGCGCCCTCAATGCCGTGTTTGGAGCACAGCTTATAGCCATTGAGCGGGTTGCCCGTGACCGCCGTCCACGCGTCTTCGCTTGTGTGGTCCTCGCTCGCACCGGTGAGCTTGAGCACGACGGCGAAGGTCGTACCCGAGCTAATGGGGTTATTCTTATTGTCTTTTGTTTCTTTATTAAGAGAAATGGTCTCCTTGGCAGCCAGATAGCCACCGTTCAGCCACATGCGGCTGCCCGTCCATTGTTCGTTGTTGGCTGTTGTGACCGTTGTTTGCGGCGCAACCACCACGCCACCCGTGCCACTTGCCGCGGCCTTGTACTGCAAGTGCAGCTCGCCTGGCGTTGCAGTGGTCGATGAGGTCAGGCTCGAGCGGTATCCCTTGGGCAGGCTAACCTCTTTGAGTACAAAATAGTCGTGCTTCTCAGCATGCTGGCTATCGAACGAAAGAACGGAACCGTCCGACTTCAGAAGCACCAACTGACCATTGGCGCCCGTCGTGCCCTGAGCGATGGGCTCACCCTGCGCGTTCCAGTTGGCATCTGACTGATACAGAGCAAACTCGGCACCCTGGACTGCCTCACCGTTTTGGTCGACCTTCGCGACCTCGGACGACGGCAGGGTGGTGAGGTTGAACTTAAGCGACATGTTCGATGCGCCCGCACCACGCTCCAGATAGAAGAAGCTCAGCGTGTGCTTAGTGCTGTCGCGGAAGGTGTTGTCGCGGAAGTTGGTGGTATCTGCGCCGGCGGCTTTGAACATTGCTTTGATGGTAGTATCCGGAAAATACTTTGGTGAACCATTTGCGCCATCAATATGTCCAACGCGCACCACACCAGTAGCGAAGTTAATATCAAGCGTCGCCTTCTCGTGGATGCCACCCAGATCGCCCACGAGCACGCCGTCGATATAGACCCAGACGTCATCGTCACCCGAGAACTTAAAGACCATGTCATTGTTATCGGTGGTCTTGCCACCCGCAGGCTGGACGAACTCCGTGGTCATGGACATGCCAAAGTGGTGGTTGAGCTTATCGTTCGTTCCGTCCGTTATTCCTATAGGAGAGAGCCGGCCGTTCCTCTCTTCAAAAACCTTGTCAGCCGAGTCAAAGGGGAAGAACTGACCCCGATTCGCATCCGACACGCTGTCCTTATATACGCCCGCCTTATTGTAGACGTCAAAGGAGTTAGTCGTGAAGTTATACACAGCATAGTTGCCGTCAGAGCCGTACGAGTCGTAAACGTAATAGCCATCCTTGAGCTGGAAAAGGCCTTGTACGTTGTTGTAAACGGCCTTGCCGTCCTGCTTGCCATTTGCCTGGCTGTCGTTATTAAAGAGATAATCGAGCGACTCGTCTTTGTACGTACCGTGCGTGTTATACGAGGTGTAGGTGCCAGCATTGATCGACGGATAGCCCTTTACCAGTGTGTTCTTCACAAACGAAAGACGTCCAAAGCCGCCAATATCACTTTTTCCCGTCCATTTATTAATGCCCGATCCGGCGCCGCCATTGAACTTGAGCTGATGGTCTTTATTGATGCCGGTGTTGTCATTCTTGTTGTCGTTGTTTATGTTCTTCGAGCTGTCGTTGTCGCCGTTCACGACCCAGTAGTCGAACAGATTGACCGTAGTGCCGGTGGGATTCACCGTCTGCACGGTATGGTTGCTAAAAGGAACCGCTTGATCGGCCGACGCACTCGTCGCACCAAACATGAGCGCACACGCCGCCAGCGGGACGGCCAAAACCCTCAGGGCACGCTTGGCGGTATTGGTTTTCTTGCCAAAAGGCTTTAGCATTTCTCGAGCTCTCGCACACACGCGATTCATGAAGGCCCTCCCCAAATCCATGAGGACGGCAAGCAGCGGCTCGCTATATATGTGTGTCGTCCCCATCGATGCAAATATACGCCCCCCCCCGCGCAGAAATGAACTGCACCCCAAAACTTGGACGGCTTAAATAAGAACTACGCCGCAAGGGA
>URBP01000023.1 GCA_900546105.1 uncultured Collinsella sp. | reverse complement strand
CAAACGCCATGCGTGTCCAGATGAGTCTCACATCCACATGCATCGCAACGATAGACAATATCATCGTTGGAATGCGGATACATAGTCCAAATATCTCTGCCAAGCCTAAAGTGTTCACGCGAATCGATCAAATATCCTTCGTCCCTAAATAGCTTGCAACTTAGATACTCCCCCATAAACTGGAATAGACTTTGCAGAATCGGGCGAACGTCCTCACGGGTCAGCTCGATACCGTGGACCCTTTTGACGTACTTGCGAATAAAGGCACTGCGCTTATTTTCTGTACCACGTACCGCATCTCCCGCAAACTGAACAATATCCTTTGACGCAGAGCCGCCCCCCTCAAGCACGACAAGGTTACCGCGCTTCTCATGATTGTTTCTTAGCTCAGGGACCCCTTCAGGAACCTCGATAACGTTTTTCTCTCGGAGCAGTTCGAGACAGGTCCTTGCAAACAAAATGTAGTCTTCGCATGAAAGCCAGGCTGCCCCATCGGCATTAAGTCTATCAACCTGTCTTTCGACAAGCATTTTCGCCCCAGGATGGGAAAAGCCCTTGTTAAATTCAGTAGGCTCGATCCTTACAACGCCAAGGCCTTCAAGGCTGTTCCGCGAATCCTCAGCCGCAAGCTCATCGAGAATCCAGGCCGTCGCCTGCCCCTTCTTGTTGGAACCCAAAACCCCCGGATAACGCCTCTTTGCAACACTTGTTATCCAATCAATAACTGAACTCGGCTTACAGCCTTCACCGTCGCGAGACAGAGCCTCCACCGCTTCTCTTATCAGCTGACGGCGTGTGATGTTTCCATAAGTTCTGTCCATTGCGGGCGCGAAGAAAGCCGCGTCCTGGCGCTTGTCCGAGAAGCAAATAACACTTCCGGCCCTGCGTTCTTCATCGAGGTCTGCAAACAAATCATCCTCGTCAGCCTCCTCCTCATCAAAAGGAGGAATATCCCTGACTAAGTTGTAGCAAACGACACTGCCCGCAGCTTCAGGCGAAACGCGCATTGGCTGAATTGCCACAACGGACTGATATCCGCAATGACGACAACGCGCCTCTGCTTCATCTGATTGTTTTTTCTCGTTTTGGTTGAGCGCAATTGGGATGCGCGCAACAATCTCATGCTCGAAACGATGAGCACCACCCTCGGCTTCATGATACAAAGACCCGCATATCGGGCACAGCCATTGGATCTTCTCATCGGGATCCCTCTCCGATTCGTCAGAGAGAAGACGGTAATAGACTCTCGGAAGAAACTCGTCGTCGGAATCCGTTCCTTCATGTCGAGGACTTAGCCACGCGGTCTTCATCTCGAGATCAGAGCTCTCCTCACCAAGGATGTATGCCTGCCCACAATGGCGACAGACCGACACCTCATATACAGGAGTATCGTTTTCATCGTCATAATGCTCCGCAATCGTTTTGTGAGGAGTCAGCTTACGTGTATGCAGATTTAAATAGATGCCCTCAGGAGCACGCAAGAAGGAATGGTAGCGACTCGTAAGAATGGGAACATCCTTGGAGCGCTGTGCAGAGGAAAGCACCTCAACCATGGCAGTGAGGATTTCCACACCCCTCTTATCTCCCGTGAGCCCTTCGATCTCAAGCTCCTCAATGGTGTCAAGATCAGTGAGGTCGAAAAGACGCTCGCAGCGTCTCACCAGTTTTGCCGCAGACGATTCACCCAGAAGGATCTTTCCTAGTCCCATTAGGGGGGACTCGCCGTCTAGTCTCGCTACAACCTCTTCAGGAGCTCCACCAGATGCGAGTGTGCCGCGAATGTCTTCTACGTTTGCGTTTTCGGGATCGGAAAGTTCCCTGCGAAGTTCCGCCCAAGTGTCTAGAGAAAGCCTGCCCCAAGGCTTTTCATCAAGAGCATCTTGGGGCTGATCTTTCTCGCTCGTGATGACATCGAGATCCTCGGGATCACCCGAGAAAGGCTCGCCAAAAAGATCCCGAGCAAATTTAGCCACCTTCGGCATATCTTCTTCTGAGCCGATTGTTGCGGAAGTTGCGTAACAATGAAGCTTGGGCAGCTCCCCCGTTTCCGATTCGATACGAGCCTTTACTCGTCGCAGCAAATATGCGATTTCGGTGCCAAGCGCGCCTGAATAAACGTGCGCCTCATCGATGGCGATATGCCGCCAGTTTGCACCAAATGCCCCTTCGAACAGCGGCGCATCCTCCGGACGTAGAAGGAGATACTCAAGCATAGAGTAGTTTGTAAGCAAAATGTTGGGTGGGTTCTCACGTATTTTCTCGCGAGAGATGATTTCGTTTGGCAGTCTAGTTTGATCCGGGTTTTCATCTTTCCACTTACGGAGAGCAACGGACTCTTTCTCCTCAGTGTCGCCGGTATAACGCCCGAAGGTGACATCGGTCCCCTTCAGCAACTGACGCAATCGTTTAAGCTGATCGTTTGCAAGGGCGTTCATCGGGTAAAGAATCATGGCACGGACGCCAGCGGAGCGCCCGCTCTTTTCGAATTCTGAGAGGATGTCATTCAAAATCGGAAGCAAAAAGCACTCAGTCTTACCCGAACCCGTGCCCGTAACGACTGCGTAATTACGCCCGGCAACGCTCTTTTCAATAGCCTTAACTTGATGCACATATAAGGGGCGATAGGGGTCAAAATTACGCGCCTCTCCGTCACCTAAACTCATCATGCCCTTGCAGAGAAGCCCCTCGTCCACCAGGTCGGCCACAGTTTTATCCTTGCGGTACGGAGGCGCCGCCTCAAGAAACGGTCCCTTTGAAAGATATCCCGGCTCGCAAAGAATCGTCTCAAGCTGCTTCTGCAAATCCGCGTCATCAAAGTGAATAGTAGTGGCAATGTACTCGCGATAAGAGTCCTCCACTTTGCGCGCAGTCTCAATGGGGTTGAATTCTTTTACATCCGTCATTATTTGCTCCTGCTATTTAAGAATGATACTGGTCGCGTATTCTCGCCGAGGGTCTCCAAAGAAGCCGCTCGGTGACATTTCAACTGCGACCTCTCTCTTGTTGCCCAGCTGCCTTACCACGCTTGATGGAAGGGCGACCTCCGCAGAGCCTTTTTCCGCAAAGGCCGTAGCAATTGGCTTTTCGTCTCTTTCCTTATACTTAGAACGCCTAAAGAACCTGAAATGAATGTCGCACAAGGGCTTGCCTTCAAACCGAAGAACATATCCAAGGGATTCTCCCGGCGATAGCTTCCAGCCGTTAATACCGAGCCCCTCGGCACAATCAAGCATTTGGACATCGGTCCAAGCTGGAATCAGCTCTCCCGTTGATACGTCATCGCCATAGCACAGGGACAGCCTCAGAGGAAGACGGCTAGATGACCTATAGTCAGTCTGTTGAAAGAGGCTTGCATGTCTAAATAGATTAAATCCGTATTCTCCAGGCTGTTTGAGGTTCTTGAAGAAAAGGGGTTTTGAACCAAGCATCACCAGCGCAGCCCTGTTGTACCTCCAACCATAGGAGATAATCTTAAAGTTTGCCGCACTGGGGCCGAGTTCCAACGCATCTGCCAAACAGATTGGACGCTCTTCGGAAATAGTCGCAAGCCTTTCTGGAATGTCAACGTCTATTGCAGCAAGGGCCAGCTTAGCATCGGTCTCTTTGCCGCCCTCTCTCGACCGGATGTGAACGTGCAAGAACTCATCCTTTAGGAGCGTCTTCACTTCATACCGCTCCCACGCATTGAGAGAATTAAGATTCTCGCATTCGCCCGTCGCATCGGCTTCTTCTTGAACACGCACAATGTCAATGGGAAGGCACGCTTGGAAGCCATATTCAGCTACAGCGCACCCATGATCAACGCTGATGGACACAGGCCTAAATTCTTGCGAATCGGTAGCGGAAAACGACCTTGCCACCGGCGGATTTCTGCCTCGCCTCTATGGTGCACTCTTTGATATGCCAACTGAAAAGGTTTGCCCTTGACGGATCTAACTCTATTCTTGCGGCACCCACATTACCGGTATCGTCTTCACACACGACACGACGCGGTATCGACACCAGCTCACCATCGCAGCAACAAACGATATCCAGATCTTTAAGCGCATCCGCGCCATCAAGTGCCTCAATGCTCACAGAGGGAAGGCCGGCGTTTGTATCAAGCTCGTTAGGAATACGTCCATACAAGTCAACGCCGTCGCTCGTTTCTCCGATGATTCGGTGCTTATATATCTTTGCGACGTAGCGCTCTTGCCAAACGGCGACTTCCTCGCCTGTCAGCTCGTCAACGACCGAACCTGCCGAACCGGGCTCTACATCATAGATGAAGATTTGATTATCGCCCCAATCGCCAGAAGTCTCGTACTCCGAGACCGCTTTCATACCCTGGCCGGGAATAATCTTGTATCCATCTTTTACGATGTAGGCGATGCGGCGCTTTTTCGTTAACCGCTCGTTTTTGCCGCGTAAGCGATAGAGGCCCTTGCCGTCCTTTATGAATTCAAAACAGCCAGGCTTGTTCCTGCTAAACGTCTGGCTCAACGAACTAAGCTCGATATAGTCCCCCGTATGCTCATCTTTTTGCATAAGCTTGAGTTCTACGTCATAACGCGCCCGAGGGTCAATAGCAAAGCCGGCAGCATTTAGGATGCATTTCCCGACGCTCATATCGAATTCAGAGCTTGCCTTAAGCTCGCCATCAACATAATAGTCAATCCTGTCACCAGCGAAATGCAGTGGAAACTGCTGACGCGGCCAACGCATAGTGACAACGCCTTCAGAAAGATCCAGTTGCAAACTGGCAGTCGGAAGATAGATCAATCGATGAGCGTCTTTTCTCCGCTCTTGTGTCGAAGCAGTGGCCTTTCCTCCAGCCGCCGAAGACGGCGCTCGCTCCTGATTGTCGCGAAGGGCCTGCATTGCGGCTTCTGGAAGGCCAAAGCTGGATAGCATCGTGTAGCCACTTCTAACCCTATTCGAGTCAACAATTTGGGCCGCCACGCGCATGGACGCCTCAAAGAGTGGCGCAATAGTTGAAACGGGCGCCTTCTCAAGGATGTTAAACACAGCCTTTTCAGGAGCATATCTGCTCTCAGGATTCTTTAGCTCTCTAAGAACGGATCGCCCGTCCATCTCTCCGCCAAAACCTAGGCCGCCTCGGGAAACTTCCCGCGCAAGCGGAAGTAATTTCTCCCACAGATTCGACCAAGAGTCTTCCGATAAACCTCCATGGAGAAGTGCAGTATAAAAGTAGTGATTAACTTCCTCGTCGCGGCCGTACAAAGGCATTCCACGCTCTTCAACATGTTTTATAAAAATATGTTTTACAAGCCCTTGGACGTTACTGTCGCAAATGCCAAGACTCGCGAAGAAATTACCCCATAGGTTATGTTCGTTGAAAACCCTGCGCGCTTTGTCTGCAACATAAACCATAAAAGCGTTCGGCAGGTACTTATCAATCAGCATCAAAACAAAACGGGGATTTGTCGGATAGGATTTAATCAGCTTTTCAAAAGCAGCACTGAGTTCATCAAGGTCTGTCGAGAATTCCTCAAATGCCTGATAAACCATGACGTTTTCAGACCTTGAGTCAAGGTCGTTGAAGGCACTTCGAGCTCTTTCTTCAAATTTCTCCAGCTTTGCTGAAAACAGTCCATGGAAGCGCGCGGGCGAAGAACAACTCAGGTCATATTCATATCGCTCAATCGAAGACGTTACCCCAGCTTTTGGCTCGTGAGGATGCCGAACTTTCAGCGGAGCCTTCAGATTCGCCGTTTTTTCCACGATCTTAGGCTGGAGCATAGAAGCAGCGAAGGTGTCGGGGGCCGCATGATATTTCTCTCGCATCTTTATGATTGAATCGGCATATCTGCCATCAAAACGAGCGTCTATCTCTTGATCGGTAAGAGACAAAAGATCGGGCAAGTAGCAGAAACCAGCATTCTGGATTAAACGCCTTAGCCCCACATCATCAAAACTAAGCTCCGAGATAGGCGCTTTCTTCAGCCTCTCCAAGTAGTTCGCTTCGCTCATCAGCATCCCCTATGCCGTAATTGCATTCGATGCCGCCATTTCTGACCTTTTATTGACACCGGTCTGACACGACGCGCTTTTAATCATACCGTGAGGGACTTGCGCAACTCGAAGAACAAAGATGTCCAACGGAACCGTTTCTGCAGACGGTCACTATCACCCGGCGAACAGTTCCCTAAAAGGTCGACCATGGTTCAAGCACGCTTTATTGCGCAACAAAACCACCGCCAAAATGATTCAATTGTAAACATAGATGCACGGATCAGCCGGCTGGGGGTCCAAGTTTTTCTTACCGCCCATCGCTTTGCCCCAATCCTGTAAGGCGCCCGCACGCTATCATCGATATAGATTGAATGGGCAAGCAATACAGGGGGCTCTGCATGCCAATTGAAAAAGTTCCATTCTTGCAAAACACTTCAGGCTCGGTAATTGACAACCGCCATGAAGCTTATATGGCTGCCCAGCAATCCATCGCCCGCGGCTACGATGGCATCGTAAACGACCGCGTGCGTCCCTGGAAACAAGCGAATACCGAGGCAGATCGAATGCGAGCCATCAGCTAAGGTCGCCCCTCCCCCATGTAACCATCCTGTAAATCATAGCGGCGCACTCGAGTTTTACCGTGATGCGGTCGCGTCCGGCGCTCCACTGTGCTAAAGTATCCCGAACGTTCAAACGACTACGAGGGGAACTAGAAGATGGCACGTGTGCACAACTTCTCAGCTGGCCCGGCCGCACTGCCTACATGCGTGCTCGCCGAGATCGCCGACGAGATGATGGACTACCGCGGTTGCGGCATGTCCGTGCTCGAAATGAGTCATCGATCTAGTATGTACCAGCAGATTATCGACGACGCCGAGGCAACCCTGCGTCGCCTGCTGAGCATCCCCGACAACTACCGTGTCCTGTTTTTGCAGGGCGGCGCCACGCTGCAGTTTGCGGGCATCCCGATGAACCTCATGCGCCGCGGCCGCGCCGGCTACATCGTGACCGGCAACTTTGCCAACAGGGCATACAAAGAAGCCGCGAAGTACGGTGAGGCCGTGCTGCTCGCGAGCTCCGAGGACACCAACTTCGACCGCATCCCCGACATGGCCGACATCAACGCGCGCATTGCCGCCGAGGCTGCGGGCGAAGGGCTCGACTACGTCTACATCTGCCAGAACAACACCATCTTTGGCACCATGTACCACGAGCTGCCCGCTTGCGGCGATGTGCCGCTGGTCGCCGATGTCTCGAGCTGCTTTTTATCGCAGCCGCTCGACGTCGAGCGCTACGGGCTCATCTACGCCGGCGCGCAAAAAAACGCCGGTGCCGCGGGCGTGACCGTGGTCATCGTGCGCGACGACCTCATCGCAGATGGCCCCGCCTTTGCGCAGACGCCGCAGTATATGGACCTAAAGACCGAGGCCGCCAAGGGCTCCATGCTCAACACGCCCAACACCTTTGGCATCTACGTGTGCGGCAAGGTATTCCGTTGGGTTGAGCAGACCGGCGGACTTGCCGCCATGGCCGAGCGCAACTGGGCCAAGGCCAACCTGCTCTACGACCTGCTCGAGCACAGCGAACTGTTCCATGGCACCGCGCAGCCCGACAGCCGCTCCATCGCCAACGTCACCTTCCGCACCGGCGACGCCGAGCTCGACGCGGCCTTTGTCGCGGGCGCGGCCGAGCACCAGATTCAAAACGTCAAGGGCCATCGCCTGGTGGGCGGCATGCGCGCCAGCGTCTACAACGCCGTAACCATGGAAGACGTGCAGGCACTGGCCTCGTACATGAAGGACTTCGAAGCGCAGCATAGTTTGAGTCCGCGATCTAACTAGCCCGCAACCCGCGGGCCGACCAGCCACTTCAAACCATCTGTTTAGACAAACCTGCTAAGGAGTTTTTCATGCGCAAGATCAAAACCATCGACGACATCACCAAGGACGGTAAGGTCGAGTTTGGCGAAGGCTACGAGTTTGTGGGCACCGCCGAGGAGGCCGACGCTATCCTGATGCGCTCCACCGACCTGCACGGCTACGAGCTGCCCGAGGGCATCCGCGCCATCGCCCGCTGCGGCGCCGGCGTCAACAACATCCCCGTCGAGGAGTACGCCAGAAAGGGCGTCGTCGTCTTTAACTCCCCCGGTGCCAACAGCAACGCCGTCAAGGAGCTCGTCCTGGGCATGCTGGTGCTTTCGAGCCGCGGCGTCGTGCAGTCGATGAACTGGGTGCGCAACAACGCCGACGACCCCGAGATCCAGGTCGATGCCGAGAAGGCCAAGAAGGCCTTTGTGGGCCGCGAGCTCAAGGGCAAGCGCATCGGCGTCATCGGCCTGGGCAACGTAGGCTCCAAGGTCGCCAACGCCTGTGTCGACCTGGGTATGGACGTCTACGGCTACGACCCGTTCATTTCCGTCGAGCACGCGTGGGTGCTGAGCCGCGAGGTGCAGCGCGTGGGCACGCTCGAGGATCTGTGCCGCGGCTGCGACTACCTCACCGTGCACGTGCCCAGCAAGGCCGATACCATCGGCATGATCAGCACCGAGCAGATCGACCTGCTGGCCCCGGACGCCGTGCTCATCAACTACGCGCGCGAGACCATCATTGACGAGGACGCCGTCGACGCCGCCCTGCGCGCGGGCAAGCTCAGCTGGTTTAGCTGCGACTTTGCCACGCCCAAGACCGTCAAGATGCCCAACACGTTTATCACCACGCATTCGGGCGCCGGCACCGGCGAGGCCGAGGCCAACTGCGCCGACATGGCCATCAGCGAGCTCAAGGATTACCTGGAAAACGGCAACATCGCGCACAGCGTCAACTACCCCGCCTGCAGCATGGGCAAGGCGCGCGCCGCAAGCCGCATTGCCTGCCTGCATGCCAACGTGCCCAACATGATCGGCCAGATCACGGCCATTCTCGCCAAGGACAACGCCAACGTGCAGCGCATGACCAACGAGTCCGCTGGCGAGAACGCCTACACCATGTTCGACACCGATGAGCACCTGGACGGCAGCACGATCGAGGCACTTAAGCAAATTCCGTCGATGTATCGTGTGCGCGTGATTAAATAGCGCCGGCGCCAATCCTGCCAGACAGACCACGAAGCCCATTCGGCCCCCGTTTTCACGAAACGGGGGCCGATTTTGTTGCTCCGGACGACTTTAAAATGATACCCAGAACAAGTTTTTTCAGATAATCGATAGTGAGGCTCAAGTCGCTAAGCACACCCGCTTTGATAAACAGCTTTATCAGGGACTTTAGTAGGTAAAAATCGGTCTCTATGTGCCGAATGTAAGTTGACTGTCCATTTTCCGAAACAACTTATTCTAGATAGCATTTTTAAGGCCCCTCCAAGGCGAAATATAAGTCTTTTTGTGACCAAAACTCTAGTCCGCGCGACCGTTTTCCACCCGCGCGGCTACATTCCTGCCCAATCGATAAAAATCTCCTCACGAAGCCGCCGTTCGAGCTCCTGCTGTCGCGGCGTCTTGTCTTTCAGCGGCACATCGAGATAGGACATGATGAGCTCCATCACCACGCGGAAGGCATCGAAGTCGGCCAGCTGACCATAGGTCATCAGAACGACGGGATATCCCATGGCTTGCAAGGCCGTCGTTCGATCGGAGTCCGAAATCTTGGATTCTATGGATCCGTGAATGGCTTTACCTTGGCATTCAACCAGACACTCTCTGCTGCCGTCCTTATTTGCCAGCAGGATATCGGCATAGCGCCTATCAAGCCCCGAAATCAGGCGGGCACTGCGCGTCAAGCGAATCTCGACGTTATTGGTAAGGCGCAGCCCTTCGCCGCCGCGCAACCTCGTAAGGCCAAACAGCATCGAAGCCTGGACCTCGAGCGGCGATGCCGCCACCCCCGTAATGCATTTCGCGGCACGCGTGAACGATTTAGCGCCGCGGAGCCCCGGGATCTTATCGACGTACTTGGTAAGTTCAGAGAGCTCAATCAAGGGAGGTCGTTTCCACAAGTCTGTTGGATTCCCCGAGGTATCCTTTACGTTTTCCCAGCCCGACCGTGCGTCACCCCACCGGCCCCCGTATGCCTGCTCAAGTGCCGACTTTACCTGAGGCGCAATCTTGCACACGGCAAAGGTGCCGCACATCTCATACATGCACATGATCAGACGCTCGTTTGAGACCGAGGAGGCCAGGGTCAGCAGGGTAAAGAGCGGGGACGCGACATCGAGGCCAAACTCTGTCTGCCGCACGGAGCCAAACGGCCTCTCCCCGTTCCAAACATGCCTGACAATGCGATCGCCCTTACGTCCGCAGCTGCCCTGCGCCAAAACGTGTAACGGGGTGCCCAGGAAATGCTTGACGAGTGGGTGCTCACAAAGATGCTCCCTGCGCGGATCGTCTACAGAATCGGGCAGGTCCGGCATTATCGCCAAGACCTGTGGAGGTATCCGGTGATACCGAAAGGCAGATATGTCGCACAGCATGTCGTCCATAACGGCTACGTACCCACTACGTCGTTTGTGAGCCCGCTCGGACGGCAAACGCGATGGCTTAGCCTGCGAACGGTAAATACTGCTACGTGCGCATCGCGAATCTCTCAGGAGGCTTACAATCGGTTTGGAAAGCAGACTGATTGTGAGGTTGCATATGGTTGATGAGGACTTTGCCTGGCGACTTGCGCAGGAGCTTGTGCGGATCGACAGCTCAGACCCGGGCGCGTATGAGGATGAAATTGAGCGCTTCATTAAGAGGCTCATTGAGCAGCAGCTGGCACAACTTGATAGTTCTGCGCTCGATGCCGTGCAGATTGAGGAGCTCGAAGTGCTGCCCGGGCGCCGCAACCTTAAAGTCACCGTGCCGGGCCAAAGCGACGAGCCGCGGCTGATCTATATCTGCCACATGGATACCGTCACCTTGGGCGATGGCTGGGACGCAGACATCGAACCGCTTGGGGCGGTTGTGCGCGACGATAAACTCTATGGCCGCGGTGCCTGCGATATGAAGGGTGGCCTGGCCTGCGCCATTGCCGCACTGGTCCATACGCTCGAGCGCGTGGCGGCGGATGGCGCGCTGCCACGCCGCGGCTTTTCGCTCATCTGCTCGGTCGACGAGGAAGACTTCATGCGCGGCTCAGAGGCCGCGATCGATGCTGGCTGGGTCGGCTCGCGCGAATGGGTGCTGGACACCGAGCCCACCGACGGGCAGATCCAGGTGGCGCACAAGGGTCGCACGTGGTTCGAGATCGAGATGGCCGGCGTCACGGCTCATGCAAGCCAGCCTTGGAAGGGCGCCGACGCCGTCGCCGCCATAGCCGAGGTCGTGTGCTCGCTTCGTCGCACGTTTGCGACGCTGCCTTTACATGAGGAGCTGGGGCCATCGACCATCACGTTTGGACAGATCGAGGGTGGCTACCGTCCCTATGTCGTGCCCGACCACGCTAAGGTCTGGGTCGATATGCGCCTGACCCCGCCGACCGATACGGCCGCCGCGACGCGCATGGTAGAGCAGGCCATTGTCGCCGCCGAAGCCGCGGTCCCAGGCTGCCATGGAAGCTATACCGTGACAGGCGACCGCCCCGCCATCGAGCGCGATCCGGCCTCTCCCCTTCTAGCTGCGCTCAAGTGCACAGCAGACGATGTGACGGGCACGGACACGACCGTCGGCTTCTTTACCGGCTACACCGACACTGCCGTCATTGCCGGCAAGACGGGAAACCGCAACTGCATGAGCTATGGCCCCGGGTCGCTCGCGCTCGCGCACAAGCCCAACGAATATGTGCCCCACGCCGACATCGTTCGCTGCCAACAGGTGCTGATCGCGCTCGCCGACAATACACTCTGGGGCGCGGATAGCCAAGTTGGGGCATAATAAGCCGCGAACAAACCGACTCGCGCGTTAGGACCGCCCATGAAAGCACTTCCGTTTCCCTGCATCCGCCCGGCTCAGGACCGCGTGCTCGAGGCGTTGCCTGCAATGGGCAGCATCCTGAACGGCAACGATGCTCTGCGCGGAGCCATTGCCGATGGCCTGATGCTCAAGGATCCAGGCGCGGCGTATTACGTGTACGAATGCTCGGGTGAGCCGGGTCGCGTGACGGGCGTCGTGGCGATTTGCCCGACGAGTGTACTTGCGGGCGGCAAGGGCGATGCCAGCGCTGACGTGGCCGCCGCTGCGCACGCGATCGCCGAACTCAAAGTTCAGCCTCGTCCCGTGTCGCTCGCTTACGAGGCCTCGCCCGTCATGGATATCATCCTGGGCGCCGCCAAAGAGGGTGCGTCGCTCTACGCCGTCACCGACCCCGCGGGCATTACGCACCGCGCGTGGGAGGTCAAGCGCGAGGACGCCGTCGGGGCCATCCGCGCTATGCTCGACCAAGCACCGGAGCCGGCACTGGCCGACGACCCCGCCTACGCCGCCGCTCTGACCGGGGCGTCGCAGCTGCTAGCCGATGAGGCCCGTGCCGCCGGAACGTACACCGGCAAGGAGCCGTTCAACTTTACCGTTGCCGTGCTCTTCCCCGCCGCGCAGGTCAGCGGCGCCGCGCAGCGGGTCCCGATGGGCCTGCTCACCCACCAGGTCGCGCGGTTTTAGCAAGACCAGACCGCCCAGCACAAAAATCGGCAGCTCAACAAACAGGGGGCGGGAATGCAATACATGCACATGCATCTCCGCCCCCTTTCGCATCGAGCAAGTAAGTCGGCGACCCGCACCGCCACGCCCAAACTACCCGCGCTGCGGACCCGCGGCAGCCACGAGCGGCTCAAGCCCCAGCTCGCGCGCGTAGTCTTCCTGCGTAAAGATCTCAACCAGTTCAAACGTATCGGTCGTATCGTCAAACACGAAATGCAGCACCGAGCAGTTGCCCGGCACGCGCTCGCGCTCGTCGGCCGCCGCTCCCCTCACGTGGTCCAAAAACTCCTTGATGGCCGATCCGTGGCTCACCGCAAGGACGCACTCGTGGTCCGGGCGTCGCATGAGTTCGGTCAGCGTCGCCACCATGCGCTCGCGCACCTGGATCTGGCCCTCGCCGCCAAATTGACGATAGAAATCGCGCCACGGGCGCTCGGGCATGAGCATCACGCGCTCGGCCTCAAAGTCGCCAAAGAACCACTCACGTAGGCCGTCCAGGCGCTCGTACGCCAAGCCCGGCCACAAGTTGGCGATAGTCTGCTCGGTGCGATGAAGCGTGGAGGTGTAGGCATGATCGGGCTCAATGCCGCGCGCACGTAAAAACATGCCGGCGCGCGCCGCCTGGTCGCAACCCAACTGCGTAAGCGGCGAATCACTCCACCCCTGAATGATACGCTTAAGGTTGAATATCGTCTGTCCATGACGGACCAGATACAGGTCTTTATTCATAGGGGTCCTTTCGTTCGTTACCAACCCAAGAGCGAAAACGCCCCGTCGCAATAGCCAAAATGAAGCACGGCACCGTTGTCGGGCAGCTCTCCCCCGCCAGTCACATACTCAAGAAACTCCTGGCAAGCTGAGCCGTGGGAAACCGCCAGCACGCAGTCGTGCTGCGGCCTGGTCATGATGCGGGACAGCGCCGCGACCATGCGCGACTGAAGCTGCACTTCCGACTCGCCGCCAAAGGCCACCGGATAATCGCCCCAGGGCTGCGGCGGCATCTCGCGATTTGATGTGCCCTCCAGCGAGCCAAAATGCCACTCACGCAGGTCATCGACCAGCTCAATGGAACGGCCCTCGCCAACGATAAGCTCGGCCGTATGCCGCGCCCGGCCCAACGGCGAGGAATACACATGATCAAAGGCCACGCCACGCGCCGCAAACGCCGTACGCGCCGTCAGCGCCTGCTCGCGCCCGTGCGCCGTAAGCGGCGAATCGTGCCAGCCCTGCAAAATGCTCTGCACATTGAGCTCAGTCTGCCCATGCCGCACCAAATACAGATCTGCCACACGCCCTCCCCTCGTACCACCACAAAGGGGACAGGCACCTTTGTGGTGGTTTACCGTCTGATCACGCCGCGGTGACGCTCAGCTACACCAGCACGTCGGCGAGCGAACGCTTGGGTACGTGGTGCACCTGTGCCTCGTCGCGCCAATAATTGATGGAGCCATCGGGGTTGGAATCGATCGCATCGATCACCTGTATCTCGGCCGGAACGCCAAAGGCCATGATCAGCTTGAGCTCATACTTGTCGTTATCGAGCCCCATGGCATCGATCGCATGGGGCGTAAAGGCCTTGAACATGCAGGCTGCCACCTCGGGCGTAGCGCTGCGGGCGGCGAGCATCATCGTCTGCGCGGCAATGCCCGTGTCGACCTCGGTAATGGGAGCGGCAGGCTTGCCCGGAACGGCGCGCTCAGCCAGAATCGCGATGTAGCCGGTCGGGCGCTCGCCCTCGGCAGGACCCGGCCAATCCTTAAGTGCGCCGGCCCATGCGAGCTCGTCAAATACACGCGCGCAATCCTCGGCACCGCTCACCACGTGAAAACGCAGACGCTGAGCATTGGCGCCGCAGGGAGCCAGGTGCGCCAGTTCCGCCAGCTCGAGCAAAAACTCGCGCGGCACGCGCATGGACTCGTCAAAACGGCGGCACGTACGGGCACGACGGACCAGCGCATCAAACGCTTCCAGACCGAGCTTTTCGCAACCTTGCTTTGCCATCGATTCGACACTCGACGGTGCCTCGGGAACTGCTTCGTTCATAGGGACCCCCAATACAAGCCAATTGTCCTTAGGAAAATCTAACCTAAAACGTAGGCAATAACGAACAGGGCTGCAATGTTCTACACCTGTTGAATAGAAAATCGCGACGTGGGGAACAACGGAAACAATTCGGGGCCTTTGGGTTACGTTTCGCCCTCCCCGACCCATACGTCAGCGCCCTTAGGGGATACTGGTTGTAACGATCAGGGCTTACGCCGCACGGAAAGGAGACATTATGGGCATCTTTAAGAACGATGACCAAAAATCGAGCCAGTTTGGATTTGACGAGAAAAGCATGGCGGGCAAAGCCGTCAAGGCCGTACGCTGGATCTACGCCATCACGGGCGTCTTAGCACTCATTGCTGGCATCGCGCTGCTTTTTGCACCCGCCAAGTCCCTCGTCTTTTTGACGACCGTCCTGGGTTTTTACTTTGTAATCACTGCTGCCATCAGACTGTTCACTGCCATTTTTGAGCCGCTGCTGCCCACCGGCTGGCGCGTGACGAGCATCATCTCCAACCTACTCATTATCTTGGGCGGCGTCATAATCCTGCGCAACCAGGCCTTCTCGACCGCGACGCTCACCACGATGGTGGTTATCGTGGCCGGCTTTGGCTGGATTGTCGAAGGTGTCATGTCCATTCTGGAGTCCGAGCTTTCGTCCAACCGCGCCCTCGCCATCCTGAGCGGCGCACTTTCCATCATCGCCGGCATGTTCGTGTTTATCTATCCGCTGTGGTCGGCCAAGATGCTCGTCATCTTTAGCGGCGCCGCGCTGCTGGTGTTTGGCGTAACGCTGATTGTTCGCGCTATTCAATTTGGCAAACTGGTGCACTAGATGCCGCGAACGCTCTTTATTGATGCCGACGCCTGCCCGGTCACGCGCGAGTCGATTGACTGCGCGCGGCGGGCGGGCGTCGCCGTTGTTATCGCCGGCAACAGCACGCAAAACCTGGAACGGCACATTCGCCGCGACGACCCGCGCGATGCCGAGCACGCGCGACGCGGCTTTTGGGTCACGACGCTCGACGTGAGCGTGGGCGCCGACAGCGCCGACTTTGCCATTGTCGAACGCCTGCAGGCGGGCGACGTGGTCGTGACGCAGGACATTGGCTTGGCGAGCATGGTGCTCGGGCGCGATGCCGCCGCTATCGGTGTGCGCGGGCGCGTCTACGACAAAGCAACCATCGACATGCAGCTGTTTATTCGCCACGAGGAAAAGAAGGTACGCCGCGCCGGCGGACGCACTCGCGGTCCGGCAGCATTTACCAGCGAAGACCGCGCCCGCTTTAAACGCAACCTCACCGAGTTGCTGCACTAACCAAGGTAGATTTTTGAGACATGCCTAAAATCTACCTTTTTGTTTTGAGCGGTGTGAGCGCTCGGAATCCATGGCTCAACAAAAAACGGGCTTCAAAATGCCATGCGTCGCCGCATTGCGCAGGCGCTGAGCATGGCTATTTGAAGCCCATTTTTTAGGCCTACTTAGAGGCCAACGGCGGAGAGGATGAGACCCCAGCCCGCGCCGATGACGTACATCATAATCAGGAACACGGCATTTTCGCGGGCGCTGCGGTTGGTGCGGAACAGCACCAGATAACCCACGCCGGCGGAAATGAGCGTGCCGGCGAGCATCGGGGCCAGCTGCAGCGCGCCTTCCAGGTACAGTTGCGTGATGACGACGCTGGCCGAGCAGTTGGGGATCAGGCCGACGAGTGCCGAGCCCAGGACCGCAAGCGTCTCGTTGCCGCGCAGGAACTGCTCGATTGCGGACTCGCCGAACGTCTCGAGCACGGCAACCAGAATCAGCGTCACCAGGAAAATGAATACCGATACCTGCACGGTGTGGGAGATGGCGCTGCGGATAATCGACAGGACAGGCGTCCCTTCGTGGGAATGGGAGTGACCGTGACCATCATGGTGTTCATATTCGCCCTCATGACCGTGATCGTGGCCATGTCCGTGTTCGTGCTCGTCCTCGTCTTCATCACATCCGCAATGGTCGCGCTCGCACAGCTCGTGGATGTGGTCGGCGCTCACGCCCGCCTCGGCCACCTCGTCGATGATGTCACCGCCGCTGTGGTCGTCGTGCGCGCAGTTCACGTGGGCCGGATTGGCCGCGGTTCCCAGCACGGTACGGCGAATCGCCGCGTGCGCGCGGGCGTTACGGCGCAGGCCGCGAATGGCAGCGTCCACGATAAAACCCGTGACCAGTGCGATCAGCGCTTTCGAAGCCAAAAGCATCGCCATAGTCTGCACGGGAACCTGCTCGGCAAGCAACAGCGGCAGCATCTCGTCGGAGGTCGAAAGGAACACCGCCACCAACGTGCCCAAGGTCACGACACGGCCGGCGTACAGCGTGGCCGCCATGGCCGAAAAGCCGCACTGCGGCACCATGCCCAGCAGCGAGCCAACCACGGGACCCGCAGCGCCGGCGCGCTTGATAGCGCCGTTGACGCGGTCGCCCGCAACGTGCTCAAGTGTCTCGAGAGCAAGATACGTCACCAACAAAAACGGCACCAGCGACAGCGTGTCCTTGCCGGCGTCGAGCAGAATATCAATCAGTAAATCCATGACGGATGGAACCTTTCGTGTCTTTCGGCAGCATTGTAAAAGTCCTAGCGGTCAACTAGGGTATTGTAGTTGTCCCGGGCGCGGTGCCAATAGTTGCCTATGGTAAACTATCATCTCGCCATAACTCAGTAACCTCGAGCCGCACAACGCGGCTCGTCCAAGGAGTAGCATATGAACGTATCGCAAGCACTCGAATACGAGCGCCAGCCGTTTATCCCCATGTTTATCTACGGCGACCACGGCGCCATGGAGTCCGAGCGCCAGAAGGGCGAGGAGGCCCTCAAGGTGCTCGAGACCGAGTACTTTACTGCCGAGGGCGACCCCGGCTTCGACTTTGCCACCGTGCGCGACCTGGCCGACCGCAACCGCGACCTGTGCGACCAGATTGGCGAGGCACGCCTGCGCAACGTGACGCCCGCGACGCTCTCGCGCGGCCTGTCCGACGCCGACACCTGCGCCGCCATCGGCAAGATGCAAAAGCGCACCGCCGCGTCCGTTATGCGCGAGATCCGCGGCGACCGCGACGCACTCGGCGTGGCCTATGCCCGCAAGCCCATCCAGGGCACCGTGCTCGGTATCGACATCGAGACCACCGGTCGCGCGCCCGAGCGCGGCTATATCATCAACGTCGGCTGGGAGATCATGGAACTCACCAGCGACGCCATCCCGCACGACGCCGAGGCGCACTACTGTGGCCTGCCCGACATCTACCGCGGCGAGGATGTGCCGCTGTCGAATATCCACCACATTACCTGGGACGACATCGACGGCAAAACGCCCTTCCGCGAGAACAAGGAGCTGCAAAAGCAGCTGCTCAAGCTTATGAAGAAGTACCCGTACATGGCACACAACGCCGCCTTTGAGGACAGCTGGTTCAAGATCCACCTGGACGGCTACGCCGAGGCACGCCGCGCCGGCAAGATCATCGTCATCGACTCGCGCCAGATCTGCCGCAGCCTGGACGCCGACGTGCGCTCGCTCCCCCGCGAGTCCGCCCCAGCCGCGCTCGAGAACTGGGCGCGCCGCCGTGGAACCCTCGCCGCCGACGCCAACGAGCAGCACCTGGGTCTGGATGACACCGACCTCATGCTCCGCACCGTCCAAGCCGAGTTCAACCTCAAGAACCTATTCGCGAAATAACCGATCCATCTGCGGGAGCGCCTGCCAGGCACAGCGCAATCCGTCTGGGCACACCGGCACGCAGTAAACTAGGGCGCAGCCTTATGGCTGCACCCTAGTTTTCATCAAAACGAGCAAATACGCGTGCTTCACATAGTCGGCAGGTTGGCCCACCTACATTTTTCGAGTTGTTCGGCCAGCTGAACCACTAGTCAAGGCCCCTTGAACCGCAATCGAGCGCTATAGTCGCCCCAATTTCGCAACCAAGCCCTATAAATCTATCTGAATCAATTCGAATAGGACGTTGCGATCGCACCATTCGTATAGGATAAGGCCGAATAACTCAAATTATGTTGGTGAGGCATCTGAGCGGTCGGCAAAAACGCTTAGAAGCTACGAATCCGCAACTAA
Organism: uncultured Collinsella sp.; assembly: GCA_900546105.1. Taxonomy (GTDB): domain Bacteria; phylum Actinomycetota; class Coriobacteriia; order Coriobacteriales; family Coriobacteriaceae; genus Collinsella. The sequence goes on along the minus strand of URBP01000023.1, from coordinate 4,487 downwards.
AGTTCACCAAAATGGGGCAGCCGACAGAAACCTCCCCAGCCGAAGCTGCCCCCCTCAATACGACAGCTCAAAAACCCACCGTTCGCAGAAGATAAGCCGCGCCCCAATACCGTTGCCCGAAGTTTCGAGCGTATATGGCGTCCGCTATGCCATCACGCGACCGATCCCATATCTATGGAAAAGATCAAGGTGTCTGCGCCGACCACGTCCAACCTGGAAGCGGCGCGAGCATGGCTCAACAGAAAGAATGTCGATTCTGAAAGCATCCATGTGCTGACGTTTTCCAATAATGCCAAAAGGCACCGCAAGGGCTGCATCTGCCACTGCACGCGCTATACGTTTGATGCAGAAAGCTACCTAGAACTCGAGCCGAACGTCTACATCGTCGATATCAAGCTGTGCGCGTTAGAAGCAGCAGCCGACCTCAACCTTTCGGAGCTCGTTGAGTATTACTTTGAAATCTGCGGCTCCTACGCGCTTGGAACGTCCGACGAAACTCAATATCGCGAGCGCCCAGCCCTAACCAGCGTTGAAGAGCTCAGAGCCTTCTTTTCAGAGGCATCGGGGTATCGTGGATCTAATAAAGCACTTAAGGCACTTTCTTATGTACGCGAAGGCTGTCGCTCCCCACTCGAAACGGCGTTTGTCATGATGCTGACAATGCCCAAGTCAATGGGTGGCTTAGCCATACGCGCTATCAAAACGGACTATCCGATCCCAGTCCCCAAAAGATACGCCGCCCTAACGCGACGGACGGTTTTCTACCTCGACGCGCTGCTCGAAAATTCGATGACCGATATCGAATACAACGGCTTTTACCACGACGAGCCCGAACAGCAATCAATTGACGAGGAACGCCGAAACACGCTGCGAAACATGGGATATGCCGTTATCACAGTTAGTCGTCATTCGTTTTTCAAGCAGTCCGCTTTTAGGCGGGTCATGGAAGCGATTCGCATTCGCGAGAAGATATGGCCCGGTCGACTCCCGGATAACTTCGCCATCCTGCAAGAAACTCTTCGTCAATTTGTCTTGCGGCGCTACTTCGAATACGGTCGCCGCGTCCTGGAGACACTCAAAGAAGAAGAGGCCGCCAAGCGCGAAATTGCAAGCCAATATCCGCAAGCTGATGACCCGAGCATCAACGATGTGCCAGAACCCGACGACATGCAACACGTCGGGGCCCTTACTGAGGAAATCAATGGGCCTTGGGAATGCGACATGTTCGCAAAAATCGATGGAAACCGCACGGAAGACGACACGATTATTGATCTAATTGAGAATTCGCTCTTCTAAAGGCGATCTCTGCGGATGTCCACCTACATTTTTCGACTTATTCGGCCACCGATGTGCCAGATTGGCTGCAGCAATGCTCAATATAACTTTAGATAAAACTGATTCTGCAGGAACTCCCGTAGAGGAAGAACTGATTCTCGCTGTATTTAACACGATAAAGTACAAATATGAACAGTCCTAAAGCTTCTCAAGGTGGCTTTCTTAGCATGCTGGCCGAACATCTCGAAATATGTTGGCGAGCATTGCGTCGATGTCTCCCAACCCGCAGAAAATCGCAGAGGCGGCAAGCAGTCATCGAAGTTAACGTAAATTGTATTGACATATGAACATGCGCTCATATAATCGGAAGTAATTTATATGAGCGCATGTTCATATGAAAGGATGTTGCAATGAGCAGCCACGCTGATGAAACAAAGACTGGCATCGAGGCCACCGAGCCGATCGTCCCCACCACCTGCTCGCCCGAGGACCTTCCCGACGAGGAGCTGTTGTACGACCTGGCCGACCTGTTCAAGGTCTTCAGCGACACCACACGCATCAAGATTCTCTATGCCCTCATGGGTCGCGAGCTCTGCGTGGCTGACATCGCCGAAGCGACCGCGACCTCGCAGTCTGCGGTGTCGCACCAGCTGCGCACGCTTAAGCAGTCTCACCTGGTCAAGTTCCGCCGCGACGGCCGCAACATTCTCTACTCGCTCGCCGACGATCATGTCTATACCATGCTCAACCAGGGCATGAGCCATATCTGCGAATAGCAATCACCCACGGTATCAGCGCGGCCGGCACCCAGACCGCTAACACAGGGAAAGGAACCCACCATGAAAAAGCAGTTTAAGCTCGACGAGATCGATTGCGCAAACTGCGCGCGTGAACTTCAGGACGAACTTGCCAAGCTCGAGGGCGTCAAGTCCGTTTCGGTCAACTTTATGACCCAGAAGCTGACGCTCGAGGCCGACGACGCCGAGTTCGACGAGGTCCTGGACCGCGTCGTTGAGTTCACCGCCGACGCCGAGCCGGACTGCGAGATCATTCTCTAACCCGCGCATACGTTGACCTATAAGGCCGCGCTTGCCGCGGCCTTTGCTCGCGAAATTATATGAGCAAGTGTTCATACACTCAAATGGGAGGTTTGAATCATGGCGGCCGCCGATTCCAAAAAGAAAAAGAAGAAGCACAAGAAGAAAGAGTCCCTTGAGCACAAGCGCAACCGCATCCTGGTAGCACTGGGCATTTTTGCCGTTGTTTATGCCCTCGACGAGCTCGGCGCCCTCACTATCGCATTTGGAGAGCCCGGCAACATCTACGCCAGCTTCGCGCTGTTCCTCGTGCCGTTTTTGATTGCCGGCTACGACGTACTGCAAAAGGCATTCAATAACATCCGCCGCGGCAAGGCCTTCGACGAGAGCTTCCTCATGGCCGTCGCGACCATCGGCGCGTTTGCCATGGTGCTCTTCCCCGACACCGACCCGCACATGGCCGAAGGCGCCGCTGTCATGCTGTTCTACCAGGTCGGCGAGTTGTTCCAGGCATACGCCGTGGGCAAGAGCCGCAAGTCGATCAGTGCCATGATGGACATCGCGCCCGACTACGCTAACGTCGAGCAAGCCGACGGCACACTCGAACAGGTCTTTCCCGATGACATCGCCGTCGGCACCGTGATCGTGGTCAAGCCCGGCGAGCGCGTGCCTATCGACGGCGTCATCGTCGAGGGCGAAACCCAGCTCGACACCGCCGCACTCACGGGCGAGTCGGTCCCCCGCCCGGCCAAGACCGGCGACGATATCATCAGCGGTTGCATCAACATGACGGGCCTCATCCACGTGCGCACCACCAAGCCCTTTGGCGAGTCCACCGTCGCGCGTGTTCTGGAGCTCGTGGAGAATGCCAGCGAAAAGAAGGCGCGCACCGAGAACTTCATCACGCGCTTTGCCCGCGTCTACCCCCCCGCCGTCACTGGCGCTGCCGCGGTGCTCGCGCTTGGCGGCGGCCTGGTGACTGGCGATTGGTCCGATTGGATCCTGCGCGGCCTGACCTTCCTGGTCGTCAGCTGCCCGTGCGCCCTCGTGATCAGCGTACCGTTGAGTTTCTTTGGCGGCATCGGCGGCGCGTCCAAGCTGGGCGTTCTCATCAAGGGCTCCAACTACCTCGAGACGCTCGCCGACGTGGACACCGTCGTCTTCGACAAAACGGGCACCCTCACCAACGGCACGTTCTCAGTCGTCGCGGTGCACCCCGAGGCTGGCTATACCGAGCAGTCGCTGCTCGAAGTCGCAGCCCTTGCTGAATCGTTCTCTGATCACCCCATCGCGCAGTCCGTGCGCGACGCCTACCAGGGCGAGGTCGACCCCAAGCGCGTGAGCGACTCCGCCAACGACGCGGGCCACGGCGTGACGGCAACCATCGACGGCAAGCACGTCGTCGTCGGCAACGCCAAGATGCTCGCCGCGGCCGGCGTTGAAGCACCGGACTGTGAGGTTGCCGGCACAATCCTCCACGTGCTCGTGAACGGCGTGTATGTCGGCCACATCGTGATTGCAGACACCGTTAAGGCCGATGCCGAGCAGACAATCCGCGACCTGCACGCCGCCGGCGTCAAGCGCACCGTTATGCTCACGGGCGACCGCGAGGAAGTGGCCGCTGCGGTGGCCAAGCAGCTCGGCCTCGACGAGTTCCACGCGCAGCTGCTGCCGGGCGACAAGGTCGAGCGTGTTGAAGCGCTGCTCGCGGCCGAAAGTGGCAAGGGCAAGCTCGCCTTTGTCGGTGACGGCATCAACGACGCGCCTGTGCTTACGCGCGCCGATGTGGGCATTGCCATGGGCGCCATGGGCTCGGACGCCGCAATCGAGGCCGCCGACGTGGTGCTGATGGACGACAAGCCGTCCAACATTTCCCGCGCGATCCGCGTGGCGCGCAAGACCATGACGATTGTTTGGCAGAACATCATCTTTGCACTGGGCATTAAGCTGCTGATTCTGGTGCTTGCGGCACTGGGCATCGCCAATATGTGGCTTGCCGTCTTTGGCGACGTGGGCGTGGCGATCATCGCCATCCTGAACGCCATGCGCGCGATGGGTGTCAAGAACCTGTAGCGCTCGTGGTCCCTCCGGCCGGGGCCGGGCTTGGTTTTGAAAACGTCCTCGCGCATGAGGCCCGTCTTTCCTGCTCCTGCGGAGCAACGGAAAGGCGGGCCT
>URBP01000022.1 GCA_900546105.1 uncultured Collinsella sp. | reverse complement strand
AGTTCCGCACGCAAAGGAGAGCACTTAATGTGCTCTCCGTCTTGCGCAGGACTGTAGAGCAGGGACCTTAATATATTTCTCCGGCCCTCCGCCGTGCTCGGGAGCCATCCACGCACTTTACCTGCGTAAACAATGTGAGTGAAATATGAATCTCGATGGATACGCCCGCAGCCGTGTATACTAAACAGCTGTGTGAAACCAGGGGAGTATTCTGGCTGGACAAAATGCCTGCTTAATAGGGTTGTCAGGTAGTCCGGGCGAAATACAAGGCTGGGGAGCACGTCGTGTAAGTAGTGGTCCTCTAGGGGCGTACGCTCGGTGGTGTACGCATTGTCCCAAGACCACGCGAGAGTTGGGATCATATCTTGATCAGCATGATTCTCGGCCGCAAGATTGGCATGACCCAGGTTTGGGACGAGGACGATAACGTCGTTCCCGTCACGGTCATCCAGGCTGGCCCCTGCGCTGTCTCGCAGGTTAAAACTCAGGCAACCGACGGCTATGACGCCGTCCAGATCGGTTTCGGCGACATCAAGGCCAAGAACGTGAACAAGCCCATGGCTGGTCACTTCGCCAAGGCTGGCGTCGAGCCTGTCCGCTTCCTTCGTGAGGTCCGCGTCGAGAACGGCGAGGAGCACAAGGTCGGCGAGGTCGTCACCGTCGCTGATTTCGCTGATGTCGAGAAGGTCGACGTCATCGGTACCTCCAAGGGTAAGGGCTTCCAGGGTCGCATCAAGCGCTGGGGTCAGCGCCGCGGTCCTATGACGCATGGTTCTCACTTCCAGCGTCACCCCGGTTCTATCGGTCAGTGCGCCTATCCTGCGCGCGTCCTCAAGGGCGTCAAGATGGCCGGTCACATGGGTAACGAGCGCGTTACCGTCAAGAACCTTTCCGTTGTCCGCATCGATGCCGAGCAGAACCTCATCTTGGTCAAGGGCGCTGTCCCGGGTGCCAAGAATGGTCTCGTCGCCATCCGTATGGCCTAAGGGCCCAGCCCATTTAGCCCAGCGTCATACCAAGGAGAACACTTAAATGGCAAAGTTTGAAGTAAAGAACAGCGAGGGCAAGAAGGTCGCCGAGGCCGAGCTCGCCGCTGAGGTGTACGGCATCGAGCCGAACATCCACGTTATGCACCACATCGTCAAGTGCCAGATGGCCTCTTGGCGTCAGGGCACCCAGTCTGCTAAGGGTCGCTCTGAGGTTTCCGGTGGCGGCAAGAAGCCTTGGCGTCAGAAGGGCACCGGCCGTGCCCGCCAGGGTTCCATCCGTGCTGCCCAGTGGCGTCACGGTGGCGTTGTCTTCGCCCCCAAGCCCCGTTCCTACGCTAAGCGTATGAACAACAAGGAGGTCAAGCTGGCTATGCGCTCCGCGCTGTCCGCCAAGCTGGCCGATGGCGAGCTCGTGCTCGTCGACGACTACGGCTTCGAGAAGCCTTCCACCAAGGCTGCCGTCGCCATGCTCAAGGCTCTCGGCCTTGAGGGCAAGCGTCTGACCATCATCGTTCGCGATGAGGACGTCAACGCCTACCTGTCGTTCCGCAACATTCCCAAGACGTTCATCATCACTGCCGACGAGGCCAACACCTACGATCTCGTCAACAACAACGCTGTGCTGATGCCCGCCGACATCGCCGCTCACTTCGGGGAGGTGCTTGCATAAATGACCGCCCACGAGATCATCATCCGTCCGATCGTGTCCGAGCGTTCCTTCTCCGGCATGGAGCTGAACAAGTACACGTTCGAGGTCGCCAAGGATGCTAACAAGTATCAGATCAAGGACGCTGTCGAGGAGATCTTCGGCGTCAAGGTCGTTCGCGTGAACACCCTGACGGTCAAGCCCAAGACCAAGCGCGTGCGCTATGTCGCCGGCAAGACCCGTTCTTGGAAGAAGGCCATCGTCACGCTGGCCGAGGGCGACACCATCGAGGTCTTTGGCAACCAGGCCTAAGACTCGCTGCTGTTGAGTGAGCTCATGCCTCCCAAATAGGGGAGGCGAGAGCTCAAGGTTTCGGGCGTATAAAATGGACACGCCCGGAACCGTGTATACGTCCGGTGTCATCGCACCCGAGGCAGAACCTCGAATCCCTGTCTGCGATGGCTAACGGATTCCTATTGAAAGGGATTGTAATGGCTGTAAAGCACCTTAAGCCGACCTCCGCTGGTAGGCGTTGGCAGACGATCTCCGACTTCTCCGAGATCACCTGCACCAAGCCCGAGAAGTCTCTTCTCGAGCCCCTGCCCAAGAAGGCCGGTCGTAACAACAACGGCCGCATCACCACCCGCCACCAGGGCGGCGGCGTGAAGCGTCGTTACCGCGTGATCGACTTCAAGCGCAACAAGGACGGCGTGCCCGCCAAGGTTGCCACGATCGAGTACGATCCGAACCGTTCCGCTCGCATCGCTCTGCTGCACTACGCTGACGGTGAGAAGCGCTACATCCTGGCCCCCAAGGGCCTCGAGGTCGGTCAGACCATCATGTCCGGTTCTGACGCCGACATCAAGCCGGGCAACGCTCTGCCCCTCGCCGACATCCCCGTCGGTACGCTCATCCACGCCGTCGAGTTCCAGCCGGGCAAGGGCGCTGCTATCGCCCGTTCCGCCGGTAACTCCTGCCAGCTGATGGGTAAGGAGGGCAAGTACGCCATCGTCCGTATGCCTTCCTCCGAGATGCGCCGCATCCTCGTTACCTGCCGCGCCACCGTCGGTGAGGTCGGCAACGCCGATCACGCCAACATCGTCATCGGCAAGGCCGGCCGTAAGCGTCACATGAACGTGCGCCCGACCGTCCGCGGTACCGTCATGAACCCTGTCGACCACCCGCACGGCGGTGGCGAGGGCAAGAACCACACCTCTGGTCGTCCCTCCGTTACCCCCTGGGGTAAGCCGACGAAGGGCCTTCGTACGCGCAAGAAGAAGAAGGTCTCGAACCAGCACATTATTCGTCGCCGTAAGAAGTAATTTCGGATACCGAGTTTTAGGAGAAAGCACTTATGAGCAGAAGTCTCAAAAAGGGCCCGTTCGTGGAGACTCGCCTTCTCTCGCGTATCACCGCGATGAACGAGGCTGGCAAGAAGGACGTCGTGAAGACCTGGTCCCGCGCGTCTACCATCTTCCCCGAGATGGTTGGTCACACCATCGCCGTCCACGACGGCCGCAAGCATGTGCCCGTGTATGTTACCGAGTCCATGGTTGGTCACAAGCTCGGCGAGTTCGCGCCGACTCGTACGTTCCGTGGCCACAAGGCCAAATAGGGGGTTAACCGTAAATGGCAACTAAGTCTATTGAAACTGAGGCCACCGAGGTTCGCGCCGTCGCTAAGTACGTGCGTGTTTCCCCCAGCAAGGCCCGCCTGGTGGTCGATCTGATCCGCCGCAAGCCTGTCGCTCAGGCCTTCGACATCCTCCACTTCTGCGACCGCGCCGTCGCCGTGGATGTCGAGAAGGTTCTCCGTTCCGCCGTTGCGAACGCCGAGAACAACAACGGTCTGCGTGCCGACAACCTGGTTGTCGCCGCTGCCTATGTTGACGAGGGTCCGACGCTTAAGCGCATCCGTCCCCGCGCCAAGGGTTCCGCTTCTCGCATTCTGAAGCGTACTTCCCACATCACCGTCGTCGTTGCTCCTCGAAAGGAGGCGTAAAGCTGTATGGGTCAGAAAGTCTACCCCACCGGCTTCCGTCTTGGCATCACCGAGAACTGGCGCTCCCGCTGGTTCGCAGAGAAGGATTACGCTAAGACCCTCGGTAACGATCTCGAGATCCGCAAGTACCTCGAGAAGCGTCTTTCCCGCGCAGCTGTCTCCCGCATCGAGATCGAGCGCGCTGGCGACAAGGTGAAGGTCATCATCCTCACCGCTCGCCCCGGCGTTGTCATCGGTAAGAAGGGTGCCGAGATCGATACCCTCCGCACCGAGCTCGAGAAGGTCGCTGGCGTCTCCAAGGGCCAGCTCTCCGTCGACGTTGTCGAGATTAAGCGCCCCGAGCTCGACGCCAACCTCGTTGCTCAGTCTATCGCCGAGCAGCTCGAGGGCCGCGTTGCCTTCCGTCGCGCTATGCGCAAGGCTGTCCAGTCTGCCCGCAAGGCCGGCGCTAAGGGCATCCGTATCCAGTGCTCCGGTCGTCTCGGCGGTGCCGAGATGGGCCGTCGTGAGTGGTACCGCGAGGGTCGCGTGCCTCTGCATACCCTCCGTGCCAAGATCGACTACGGCACGGCTGTCGCCAGCACCACCATGGGCGCTTGCGGCGTGAAGGTCTGGATCTACCTGGGCGAGAAGCTCCCGGGCCAGCCTGTTCCCAACCCTGCACTCGAGGGCTCTTCCCGTCCTCGTCGTCGTAACTCCGAGAGGAGGGGTCAGTAGTGCTTGCCCCTAAGCGTATTCTTCACCGCAAGGTGCAGCGTGGCTCCATGAAGGGCCAGGCCAAGGGTAATACCGAGCTGCATTTCGGCGAGTTTGGTATCCAGGCTCTCGAGGCCCATTGGATCACCAACCGTCAGATCGAGGCCGCTCGTATTGCCATGACCCGCTACATGAAGCGTGGCGGTCGTGTCTACATCACGATCTTCCCCGATAAGCCCATCACCAAGAAGCCTGCCGAGACTCGCATGGGTTCTGGTAAGGGTAACCCCGAGGAGTGGGTGGCCGTCGTCAAGCCCGGCCGCATCATGTTCGAGGTCAAGGGCGTGCCCGAGGAGGTCGCTCGCGAGGCTCTGCGTCTTGCACAGCACAAGCTTCCCATCAAGACCAAGATTGTTGCTGCCAAGAACGCTGAGCAGCGCATCGAGAAGGAGATGGCTGAGGAGGCCGCTCTCGAGGCCAAGTGGGCTGCTGAGGACGCCGCCGCCGCCAAGGAGGAGAACTAATGAAGCCCGCAGAGATTCGTGAGCTCTCGGACGCTCAGCTCGTTGAGAAGCTGAAGGAAATGCGCGCCGAGCTCTTTAACCTTCGTTTCCAGATGGCCACCAGCCAGCTGGACAACACCGCTCGCGTCAACACCGTGAAGAAGGACATCGCTCGCGTCCTCACGGAGCAGCGCGCCCGCGAGATCGCAGCGGAGAAGTCCGCTGTCGCCGAGTAGGACCTAAGGAGAGAACATGACTGATTCGCGTAACTCGCGTAAGGTCCGTACGGGTGTCGTTACCTCCGTCTCCGGTGCCAAGACCATTGTTGTCACCATCACCGAGCGCAAGCGTCACCCCAAGTACGGCAAGATGATGACCAGCTCCAAGAAGCTGCACGCTCACGACGAGGAGTGCACGGCTGGCGTGGGCGACACCGTCCGCGTTATGGAGACCCGTCCTATGTCCAAGATGAAGCGTTGGCGCCTCATCGAGGTCGTCGAGCGCGCTAAATAAGCAGTCGCTCTTACGACTTGTACGTTTCCGAAGATGTGCGTATGCCTGGCTTGCATACCACGGGCCGTATAAAGGCTGCGCACCTCTCTTCGGTTCTTAGTTCGGAGGAACATCTACCATGATTCAGATGCAAACCATGCTGAACGTCGCCGACAACTCCGGCGCTCGCAAGATTCGCTGCATCAAGGTGCTTGGCGGTTCCAAGCGTCGTTATGCAGGCATCGGCGATGTGTTCATCGGTGCTGTCCAGGAGGCTACCCCTGGCGCCAACGTCAAGAAGAAGGACGTTGTCCGTTGCGTCGTCGTTCGCACCGTTAAGGAGATCCGCCGCAAGGATGGCTCCTACATTCGCTTTGATGAGAACGCCTGCGTTGTCATCAACAACGATGGTTCGCCCGTCGGCACCCGTATCTTCGGGCCCGTCGCTCGCGAGCTTCGTGACAAGAAGTACATGAAGATCGTCTCGCTCGCTCCCGAGACCCTGTAGTTAGGGGAGATATATGTATATCAAGAAGGGCGATAAGGTCCAGGTTCTCTCTGGTAAGGATCGCGGCAAGCAGGGCGTTATCCTGCGTGCTCTCCCCGCAGAGAACAAGGTCGTTGTCGAGGGCGTTTCGGTCGTCAAGAAGGCCGTCAAGCCCAACGCTGCCAACCAGCAGGGCGGCATCGTTTCGCAGGAGGCTCCCATCGACGCCTCCAACGTCAATCTCGTCTGCCCCGAGTGCGGTAAGGTTACCCGCGTCGGTCACGAGAAGGACGGCAAGAACAAGCTGCGCGTCTGCAAGAAGTGCGGCCACAAGTTCTAAGCTGCCCGCAACATCAAGTTGCTAGCAAAGGCCCGGATGCCACGGCACCCGGGCCTTTTTTCTATCCCTACTCATTGGGTACTCATTGGGGACAGCCTTAAATGAGTGCCCTTAATGGGCAAGCATAGATGAGCGGGTGCGCTGTACAAATTGCTTGTGTGCGCGTTTATGCGCGTTAGATTGCGTTAATTGCACACCCATGCGTATAGATGCGCCGTTTTCGGGACAACAATGACCGTTTAGCGGTGAGATACGCAAAAACGCGCACAGAAGCGCGTGTTTGTGCGAATATAGAGCTGTCAGAAAGCAAGGCGTTCTATGACACAGGAGGCACATAATGGCAGATTCCAAGCAGGCTCCGCTCGACGCCGCGGCAGCCGCCAAAGCAGCGTTCGCTTCGGTCCAGGACAAGCCGTTCCCCGACGATATTTTTACGGCTCCCGAGCTCCATTGGGCCGTCATCGGTTGCGGCGTTATCGCCAACCAGATGGCTCAGTCCCTTGCTCTTGCCGGTCGCAAGCTTGCGGGCGTCGCCAACCGTACGCTGTCCAAGGCTCAGGCTTTTGCCGAGCAGTATGGCATCGAGAAGGTCTACGACACGGTTGAGGACCTCTACGCCGATCCTGGCATCGACGCCGTCTACATCACTACCCCGCACAACACTCATATCACCTATCTGCGCGCTGCCCTGGCAGCCGGCAAACACGTGCTCTGCGAGAAGGCCATTACCCTCAATTCCGCTGAACTCGATGAGGCCCGTGCCATTGCCGCCGAGCACAACGTGGTCCTTATGGACGCTACCACGGTGCTCCACATGCCCTTGTATCAAGAGCTGCGTCGCCGCATGGATGCCGGCGAGTTCGGCCGCATGAACCTCGCTCAGCTCAACTTTGGTAGCTACAAGGAGTACGGCGACCTGACCAACCGTTTCTACAATCGCAACCTTGCCGGCGGTGCCATGCTCGATATTGGTGTGTATGCCCTGTCCGTCATGCGCCTGTTTATGGCGAGCCAGCCCGCCGAGGTCGTGTCTCTAGGCAACACCTGCGAGACTGGCGTCGATGTTGCGGGCGGCATCGTCTGCCGCAATGCCGAGCAGCAGCTGGGCGTCGTGAGCCTTACGCTTCACTCCAAGCAGCCCAAGCGCTCGGTCATTAGCTTCGACAAGTGCTATATCGAGGTCAACGATTATCCGCGTGCCGATCACGCGACCATCGTGTGGACTGCAGACGGTCACCGTGAGGAGGTCCACGCTGGCACCGAGGCATACGCTCTGTGCTACGAGATGGCCGACCTGGAGAGGGCCGTTGCCGGCGATGATTCGAAGCGTGAGCTTCTGGGCTATGCTTCTGATGTTATGGAGCTTATGACCAAGCTTCGCGCCGATTGGGGAGTCGTGTACCCCGAGGAGGAGTAAGCGATGCTAGCGGAAGATAGGCTCAACGCGATCGTGTCGATGGTTCAGCAGGCCGGCTCGGTTACCGTGCCGGAGCTTGCCGAAGCCCTGGGCGTGACGGCGTCTACCATTCGGCGCGACCTGCAGACGCTCGACCGAGCACACCGTATCGCCAAGGTGCACGGAGGCGCGACAAGTCTGGAGCGCGCGCACGTGACGCGCGACCTAACGCTTAATGAGCGCAGCGACCTCCATAACGACGACAAGGAGCGTATCTGCGCCCGTGCGGCGGCACTTGTGGAGCCCGAGAGCTTTGTATACATCGACTCGGGTTCGACGACGCTCAGGCTCATCGAGCATCTTCCACACCTTGAAGATGTCACCTATGTGACCGATTCCGTGCTCCATGCTCAACGCCTTGCTTTGCGCGGCATGCGTACCGTGGTGCTGGGTGGCGAGCTCAAACCCGAGACCGAGGCGCTCGTTGGCCCCGATGCCTTGGCAACCTTAGACCGCTACAACTTCAACTGTGGCTTTTGGGGCTCTAACGGCATTGCCGCCGAGCAGGGCTTCACGGCGCCCGATATCGAGGAGGCGCAAGTAAAGCGTATCTCGATGCGCCATACGGCCAAGCGCTTCGTAATCTCGGACGCCAGTAAATTTGGCATGGTGGCGCCCGTCAAGTTCGCGGACTTTCGTGACGCAACGATTATTACCGCAGGCGAGGTCCCCGCCAAGTACCGGACAATGGACAACGTCGTCACGGTCTAGCGACGGGAAGGCCAAAACCACCACAAAGGTGCCTGTCCCCATTGTGGTGGTTAGTAACGAAAACCGAGTAGTTTTCTCAATAGAAAAGCGGCAACGTCCATCACGGACGTTGCCGCTTTCGTCGTCTACTGTTTCTGTCTAAGTCTGTAACAACTGGACCGTTAAAAGTGGGATAGGTGTTACAGATTGAGATGCTTCCGAACCGCGCCGTCCCTTTGTCTCAATCTGTAACATCTGGGATCGATTTTGCCGAGTTACTGTTACAGATTGAGGTTTTCCCTTAAGGGGGATTCGAATGTCTCGATCTGTAACAGATAGACCGGAAAATGGGTTCTAACTGTTACAGATCGAGACGTTTTGGGACCGCGGCTGAGCCATTGCGGCAAAACCACCATAAAGGTGCTTGTCCCCTTTGTGGTGGTTTAGGGCTCCCAGGGGCAGGGGGCTTCGATGTGGATGTGCTCGCCGGTTACGGGATGCGTAAAGGACACGCTGTGGGCATGGAGCATGAGGCCGCAGGGACGCGGCGTTCCGTACAGGTCGTCGCCTACCAGGGGATGACGCTCGCTTGCCAGGTGCACGCGAATCTGATGCTTGCGGCCGGTGAGCAGCTCGACATCAATATACGAGCGCGTGGGCAGGCCGCGGCGGCTCTTAAGGCGCTTGAGTACCTTGACGCGCGTCTGAGACGGCTTGCCGCTGGCGCCGACGCGCATCTTGCGGCTGTCGTGACGGTCGCGGGCGATAGGCTTGTCGATGAGCTTCTCGTTCCAGTCGATCTTGCCCTCGGCGAGAGCCAGATAGTGCTTTTCGAATGCGTGGTCGATGACCATCTGGTCAAAGGCGGGCTGCGTCTGCTTGTCGAGCGAGAACAGCACCACGCCGGTGGTGTTGCGGTCCAGGCGATTGAGCGGCTGCATGTCGGTCGCGGCAAAGCCGTCGCCCATCGCCAGCAGCAGGTCGCTGGCGTAGTCGGTAAGTGTGCGCTCGCCGGTGCCGTCACCGTGGACGATCATGCCGGCGGGCTTGTCGATGGCCATGAGCCAGGCGTCGCAGTAGAGGACTTGAGGTTCTTCGTTCACGTGTAAGCCTTTCGGTTAGCTAATTCCCACAAACATGCAGCCCGAGGTCGCGCCGCGCAGGCGGGCAGCGGGCTTGCGGCCGGCTTGCGCGGCCTCGACGGCGCGACGGACGCGAGCGACGGCACGGCCAATCTCATCGGCCTCGAGCAAGGTTCCGTCGACCATAAGACGGCGCACGCCGGCGTCGAGCAGCTGTGGAACCTGCGGTGTGAGGTCGATGGGGTAGGCGTCGTACAGGCGAGAGCGGCCGTGGATGTCGGTGCGGACGGGCATGACCTTTCCGTCGATATTCTTGAGCGAGAGCTTGCGGGCACGCAGGCGGCAGTTGGCACAATCGTGGATGCAGCCGTTGGCAACCTGCAGAATGCAATGCTCGCTTGTCATGACGCGCGGGCGGCCAAAGACGGTGATGCCTAGAGCCGCGGGCGCGGCGGCGCCGAGCGAGACAATCTCGTCGAGCGTGATCTCGGGCGAGAGCCAAAACGCACCGGCTCCGCGCTCGGCAAGCGCCTCCATGCAGGGCGTGTTGTGCACCGGCAGGCAAGAGCGAATCTCGGCCGTGGCGCCAACCTGGGCGGCCAGGGCAAGCTCAGAGATGTTGCCAATAGCGACCGTGGCGCCGGCAACAACCCATGGGTCAACGCGGACGTGGTCAACGGCGCGGCAGACCTCATCGAGCACGGGTACGATGTCCTGCTCAAACGTATCGGCGGGGGAGAGCTTGGCCGCATCGAGCGCGTCGGTGGTCATGTAGATGCGCGTTGCACCCTCCGCCCGCGCTGCCTCGGCGGCCTCGAGCGAGGTGACGGTGGCGCAGATCTGCGGCTCGTCGCGGTAGTGCTCGGGCGCGGGGCGGGAATCACTGGTGACAATCGCCGGCAGCTCGAGCGTTTTCGCGCGCTCCGCGTACGGCGCCAGAATGGCCTCCTCCAATGCGTTACAGGCGGCGGCGCGCACCTTGTGCACGGCGGAGAAGCCCATGCCGCAGCCCTCATCGAGCGCCACCTCAAAGCTCGCTGCCTCAAAGGGCGAGGAGCCCATGCGGCCCACATGCTCAACCATGTCCGCCGCCTCGACGGCGCGGGTCTTGGCGGCCTCGACGGTGAAGCCCGTGGCGGTGGCGGTGAGCGCGGGGTCGTCACAGCAGGTGAGTGTGACAGTAAACGGCTTGCCCAGGCGCGCCACGACGGACACATCAACAGCGCGGCGGCGCAGCACATCGCGCTTGAGCGCGGCGCCGGCGGCGTCGATGGCACGCTGGCTGCGAATCACGCGGACGCGGCAGCCCTCGGGCATGCTACGGGGCACGCGACACTCGATAACATCGCCGGCAGCGGCATCATCGGCGGCAATGGTGGTCAGGAACTGGTCAAACTCGTTATCGTGGCGAAGCTCCAGCAGGTCGCCCTTGCCCACGGGCTCAAACAGCTCAATGCGGGCGATGGCGGCGCGGCGACGGCGGTCGTCGGGCTTGAGGCCGCGCACATCGCGGTTGGCCGGGCGGCTGCCCAGCACCGTGCCCACGATCTGTCCGCGGTTGTTGGAACGCTCATAGCTCATCATCTCGTCGCCCGAGGTGCCGTCCTGATAGGCGTGCGTAAAGTCGCGGTTAAAGCAGCGCTTGAGCTGGCGCTGACGGGCGGCTTCCTCGTCCTTAGAGGTCGAAACATCGGCCAGCATATCGTCAATCTGATGACGATACACGTCGACGATGGAATACACGTAATCGGGAGCCTTCATGCGGCCCTCGAGCTTGAGCGATGCGGCGCCGGCGTCATACAGACGGCGAACAAGCTGCGAAGTGTTGGTGTCGCGCGGGCACAGCGCGCGCTCGCGACCGGCAGGGGAGAGCGAGCGGCCGTTCTCGTCGATCAGCTCGTAAGGCAGGCGACAGGGTTGAGCGCACATGCCGCGGTTGGCCGAGCGGCCCGCCATGGCAAAGCTCGAAAGCAGACACAGGCCAGAGTAGCAAAAGCAGATGGCGCCATGGCTAAAGACCTCAAGGTCCACATCGGGCGCGGCATCGTGAATGGTGGCAATCTCGTCGATGGAAAGCTCGCGCGAGAGGGTCACGCGGTCGGCGCCCTGCTCGCGGCACCAAAGGGTTCCGCGGTCGTCGTGGATGTTCGCCTGGGTCGAGATATGCGTCTCGATGCCGGGCATGGTGCGCTTGACCTCAAAGAACAGGCCCCAGTCCTGGATGATGAAGGCGTCGGCGCCCAGCGTGGAGCAGCGATGGATGAGCTGCAGCGCATCGCTCATCTCGGATTCCTTGATGACGATGTTGACCGTGACGTAGACGCGCGAGCCGGCCAGGTGTGCAGCACGGCAAGCCTGCTCAAAGGCCTCGTCGGTAAAGTTCGTGGCCTTGCGGCGGGCGTTGAAACTGCCCATGCCACAGTAGATGGCGTCTGCCCCGGCGGCGAGCGCGGGGGCAAAGGGCTCGGGCCCTCCGGCGGGCGCCAAAAGCTCGGGTCTGCGGTTGGTGGTTCGACTGGCGGTTGCGGTCATATCCTGCCTTTCAAAATGCTCAGATACTCAAAAGTATAGTGGTGCCGTCGCGGCAGGCGATGCCCGTGCTCTAAGCGGGATAAAGTCTTCAGCAGCTTGGACTGGCTGCTCCACATGAGAACCGTTCAGCGGTCCGGGGAAACCGTTGGGCGATAAAATATTCTCGCAACGTGATAATAATCTTGCATCGCGCGGAAACCTTGAGTACTATCCCAATCAAGCGCGGTGTTCAGACCGAACTGTGCCTCCCGGTGTGAACGCCGCGCTCCCGTTCCCTTTTACTTGTAAGGAGAAAAACATGAGCAAGACCGTCGTGTCTTCCGATAACGCACCCGCAGCCATCGGCCCGTATTCCCCCGGTATCCAGACTGGCAACATGGTGTTCCTGTCCGGCCAGCTGGGCATCGATCCCGCGACCGGCAAGCTGCCCGAGGGTGTCGAGGCCCAGGCCAAGCAGTCCCTCGCCAACGTCGAGGCTCTGCTGACCGCTGCCGGCGCCACGTTTGCCGATGTCGTCAAGACCACGGTCTACCTGGCCGACATCGCCGACTTTGCCGCCGTGAACGAGATTTACGCCTCCAAGTTCGAGGCTCCGTTCCCCGCGCGCAGCGCTTTCCAGGTTGCCGCCCTTCCGGCTGGCGGTCTGGTCGAGATCGAGGTTGTCGCCGCTCTCTAAGGTGTTGGTAACAACTAAACATGACATGCAAAAAGACCCTGCAGCGCGTGCGAGCTGCAGGGTCTTTTGTCAAGCGATGCGACAAAAATGATCCGTTTCCCTTCGTCCCCAGGGGATCACGTTTAGCCCTCCTTGCGAACTTTTTGCAGGTAGCGGTAGACGCTGGGCTCCGAGATGCCCAGCGCGGTGGCGGCGCAGGCCACGGCGCCCTTGAGCATAAACACGCCGTTGCCGTTGAGGTGGCGAATGACGTCCACGCGGTCGCTCTGGCCAAGCGACGCTACATCCAGCCCGCGCGCGCTCAGCAACTCGGCAATGCTGCGGTCGATGAGCTCCTGTGTGGACTCCGAAAGGCTTTCGACCTCGATAGGGGCGGGCTCCGTGCGCGTCGGCGCCGCGTCGAAGCACGCCATGAGCTGCTGCGCCATGGCGTTGATGGAGCGCACGGTCGAGAGGTCGGTGTTGACGCAAAGCATACCGACGATCTCGTCATTCTCGCGGATAAAGTACGTCGCTGACTCCAGCGTCTTGCCACCGGCGCCGCGCCCCTCGTAGCCCGTAATAAACGGCAGGTCGCGATACTTGGGGTCGTGCATGATCTTGAGCGCCAGATCGGTGGCGGGACCGCCGACTTTACGGCCGCTCACGATGCCGTTGCGAATATCGACGATGGCGTGGTCGGGATCCGAGAAATCGTGCAGGACGATCTCGCTGTTCTTACCGAGTATCTGCTCCAGGAAATCGACCATCGGCAAAAAGCGACGTACGGTCTCGTTCACGGGCAACTCCTTTGGGTGGAATCGGAAGTTCATAACAATTTTTTCTCATGGTAACACGCTGCTCTTCATCTCGTATATCCGCAGGTACATTGCGTAATACAGACGAACGGTAGGAATTTGGCGGTAAACGGTTGACCAAAAGAAAAGTTAGATGTTATTTTGACCAGGCACTTTCCTGACCTGCGGAAATGCATTATTTCAGCTGAAGAATAGTCTGATAACAAAAAATTATTATTGAGAATGAGAATCATCTTTAATACGATATGCAACGAAGGCACAACCTCAACCCCGCACTGCGTCACAATAGAGCGTTAGATGCGAAAACAACTATTTCGAGGATTGGTGGTCAAATGACCCAGGAGACGGTTAAGAACGGCACTGAAGCCCTGTTCACTCGTGAAGGCATGCCTCCCGTTAAAGAAATGATCCCGTGTGCCCTTCAGCACGTACTGGCTTCGTTTGCCGGCATCATCACCCCGGCTGTCATCATGGCCGGCGTCTACGGCTTTAATAGCCAGCAGAGCACCGACATCATCCAGGTCGCGCTCATTCTTTCGGCGATCGACACGGCCCTTCAGGCCTTCGCTCCCTTCCGTCGCATCGGCGGCGGTCTGCCCATCGTCATGGGCGTTTCGTTCGCGTTCCTGCCGGCCCTGCAGGCCATGGGTGCCTCGGGCTTTAGCTTTGGTGCGCTGCTGGGCGGCGAGATTGTCGGCGGCGCCGTCGCGGTCCTCTTTGGTCTGGCTTACAGCAAGATTAAGTGGCTGTTCCCGCCCGTCGTGACCGGTACGGTCATCTTCTCCATTGGCGTCTCTCTCTATCCCACGGCCGTCAAGTATATGGCCGGCGGCATGGGTACGCCGCTGTGGGGCACTCCGCAGGCCTGGTGCGTCGCTCTTATCACCTTCGCCGTGGTCTTTGCGCTCGCCAACTTTGGCAAGGGCACGCTCAAGCTGGGGTCCGTGTTCTTTGGCATGATCGTTGGCATGATCGTTTCGATCCCCTTTGGCATGATCGACTTCTCCAGCGTCGCCACCGCTCAGGTCTTCGCCCTTCCCAAGCTCATGCCCTACGCGCTCGAGTTTGATCCCGAAGTCTGCATTACCCTCGCTGTTGTGTTCCCCATGGTTGCCATCCAGGTTATCGGTGACGTCTCCGCCGCCTGCCTGGGCTCCATCGACCGTATGCCCACCGAGCGCGAGCTCTCCGGCGCTATCGTGTCCCAGGGCCTCACCTCTATGGTCGGCGGCCTGCTGGGCGGTCTTCCCACCAGCG
Source organism: uncultured Collinsella sp. (assembly GCA_900546105.1). GTDB lineage: Bacteria > Actinomycetota > Coriobacteriia > Coriobacteriales > Coriobacteriaceae > Collinsella. Next base: position 10,386 of record URBP01000022.1, on the reverse strand, counting down.
CCCTTGGCCAGAACGTGGGCATCATCTGCTCCAACAAGGTCGTCAACAAGTGGGTCTTTGTGATCATCGCGGCCGTCTTTGCCATCGCCGGCCTGTTCCCGCAGCTCTCTGCCGTCCTTTCCGCTATCCCGCAGCCCGTCATCGGCGGCGCGACCGTCGGCGTCTTTGGCACCATCACCATGAACGGCGTGCGCATGTTCACCCGCGAGGGCCTCACGCAGCGCACTACCACCATCGTCGGTACCTCCGTCGTCTTTGGCCTGGGTATCTGGATGGCCAGCGGCTGCCTTGCCGGCGAGGGTATGCCCACCTGGGTGTCCACCGTCATCGGCTCCAATGCCGTAACCCCCACCGCCATCATGGCCATTGTCCTTAACCTGATCCTTCCGCAGACGCCGGTCGTGGCTCAGCACATCGATGCTGCCAAGGACGCTGCCGTGGATCTGGTCTTGCCCGAGAGCAAGAAGTAGCCAATTCGGTGCTATTCGTCGGCGGACGCATCGCCTCGTCCCCCGACGTCATGCGGCGCCAAGCCGCACTTCAAAGGGTTTGTCCCTTTGGTGAAGCGTTGACGGGAGAGGGCCCGTTTCCGGTGTAGGCCGGCGCTTCGCACTCCGCCATGTCAGAGGTGTCAAACCCCGCCTCTGATGTCGAAGGGAGCATCCATGCTTCTGGTCGCTAACGGTTCCGTCTTTACCCGCAACGCTCAGGCCCCGTTCATCCCCAACGGTGCAGTCGCCATTGACGGAGATACGATCGTCGAAGTGGGCCCCGAGTGCGAGCTCAAGGTCAAGTACCCGGATGCCGAGTACGTCGACGCCCAGGGCAACCTCATCATGCCCGGACTCATCAATTGCCACACCCACATCTACTCGGGTCTGGCCCGCGGCCTTGCCATTAAGGGCTGCAACCCCACCAACTTCCTGGAGAATCTTGAGCAGCAGTGGTGGAAGATCGATGACAACCTGACGCTCGACGGCACCAAGGCCAGCGCCTATGCCACGATTCTGGACTCCATCCGCGATGGCGTCACCACGATTTTCGATCACCATGCGAGCTTCTGCGAGATCCCGGGAAGCCTCTTTACCATTAAGGATGCAGCTCAGGAGCTGGGCATGCGTTCGTGCCTGTGCTACGAGGTCTCCGATCGCCGCGGCCAGGAAAAATGCGACCAGGCCATTGCCGAGAACGCCGAATTTGCCCAGTGGGCCGCCAGGGAGCGTCGCGATAACGACAACCACATGATCGCCGCCATGTTTGGCGGTCACGCCACCTTTACGCTGTCGGACGAGACCATGGACAAGATGGCCGAGGCCAACAACGGCCTGACCGGCTTCCACATCCATGTGTGCGAGGGCATGAATGACCTGTGGGACTCCCGCCTCAACCGCGGTGGCATCAGTCCCGTCGAGCGCCTGCTGCAGCACAACCTGCTGGGTCCCGACACCATGCTCGGCCACTGCATCCACGTGACGCCCGCCGAGATGGACATCGTCAAGGAGTCCGGCACCTGGCTCGTCAACAACCCCGAATCCAATATGGGCAACGCCGTGGGCTGTGCCCCCGTGCTCGAGTTCTTCCGCCGCGGCATCCCCGTGTGCATGGGCACCGATGCCTACACCCACGATATGCTCGAGAGTCTCAAGGTCTTCCTGATCATTCAGCGCCACAACGCCGCTATGCCCAACGTGGGCTGGTGCGAGGCCATGACCATGCTGTTCGAGAACAACGCCAAGATGGCCAGCAAGTACTTCGATCGCAAGCTCGGTGTGCTCGAGGCCGGCGCTGCCGCCGACGTCATCGTCATGGACTACAAGCCCTTTACGCCGCTGAGCGAGGAGAACATCGACGGCCACATGCTCTTTGGCATGATGGGCAAAAACTGCCGCACCACCATCATCAACGGCCGCGTCCTGTACAAGGATCGCGAGTTCGTTGGCATTGATGAGGACAAGATCAACGCGTGGACCATGGCTGAGTCCAAGAAGCTCTGGAGCACGCTCAACGATCGCGCCTACTAATTACAAGTAGATTCGCGCGCGTCGGATGTTTCGCCGCATCCGACGCGCGTATAGGCGACCTCCGCGGGGTCGCCGGCGCTGTGCTAGCGCTACACCGTATTTGCGCCCGCCGCGCGGTCTCGCCGGGCGTTACAGAGAGGAGCTCACTATGAGCGACATCATGAGGCCGATCCCGTTTTCGCAGCTGATGAACTGGATCATCGAGGAGCACAAGACCCAGGACGCCATCTTTGGCGTGCGCAAGATGGTCACGACCAACCAGGAGGGCGCGCTTCCCATTTTTGACGAGCGCATCGAGACCCCGTTTGGCCCGGCCGCCGGTCCCAACACGCAGCTTGCCCAGAACATCGTGGCATCCTACGTGGCAGGCTCCCGCTTCTTTGAGCTCAAGACCGTTCAGGTTATGGACGGCGAGGAGCTCTCCAAGTGCGTCAACAAGCCCTGCATCGTGGCACAGGACGAGTGCTACAACTGCGAGTGGTCGACCGAGCTCGAGGTTCCGCAGGCCTTTGCCGAGTACGTGAAGGCATGGTTCGCCTGCCACCTGATCGCTCGCGAGTACGGTCTGGGTAGCCCGGACGGCTTTGTCTTTAACATGTCCGTGGGCTATGACCTCGAGGGCATTAAGAGCCCCAAGGTCGATGCCTACATCGAGGGCATGAAGGACGCCAGCGGCTCCGACGTTTGGAACGAGTGCCGCACATGGGCGCTCGCCAACCTGGACAAGTTTGAGCATGTCGATGCCGCATTTGTCGAGTCCATCCCGGCGCGCGTCTCCAACTCCATCACCGAGTCCACGCTGCATGGCTGCCCGCCGGCGGAGATTGAGCGCATCGCGACCTATCTGATCACCGAGAAGGGCCTCAACACCTACATCAAGTGCAACCCCACGCTGCTGGGCTATGAGTTTGCACGTCAGCGCCTCAACGAGCTGGGCTTTGACTACATCGTCTTCGACGATACGCACTTCCGCGAGGATCTGCAGTGGGTCGACGCCGTGCCCATGTTCGAGCGCCTGATCGCCCTGTGCGCCGAGCGCGGTCTTGAGTTTGGTGTCAAGCTGACCAACACCTTCCCCGTCGACGTGACGAGAAACGAGCTGCCCTCCACCGAGATGTACATGTCGGGCCGTTCGCTGTTCTCGCTGACCATCGAGGCCGCCCGCCGTATTACCGAGCAGTTCGATGGCAAGCTGCGCATCAGCTATTCCGGTGGTGCCACGGTCTACAACATCCGCGCCCTGTACGACGCCGGCATTTGGCCCGTTACTCTGGCGACCGATGTGCTCAAGCCCGGTGGCTACGAGCGCTTTAGCCAGATGGCCGGCGAGTTTAGCGATCTGGACGGCAAGCCGTTCGCGGGCGTCTCTCTCGAGGCCGTGACCGCGATCCAGGCCGACTCGCTCACCAACCCGCTCTACAAGAAGCCGCTGCGCCCGCTGCCCGACCGCAAGGTCGCCGGCAAGAGCCCGCTTTCCGACTGCTTTACCACGCCGTGCCGCACGAGCTGCCCCATCCAGCAGGATATTCCCGCCTATCTGGCGGCTGTTGACGAGGGCCGTTACGAGGACGCACTCAACATCATCATCGAGCGCAACGCCCTGCCGTTCATTACCGGCACCATCTGTCCGCATCCCTGCGGCCGTGCCTGCGAGCGTGCGTTCTACGAGCCCGAGGGCGCCCAGATTCGCGCCAGCAAGCTCAAGGCCGCCCGCGAGGCCATGACCGCCGTGCTGCCCAAGCTGCGCGCCCAGGCTATCGCCAACGACGGCGAGCACAACGTTGCCGTTATCGGCGGCGGCCCGGCCGGCCTGGCGACGGCGTTCTTCCTGACGCGCGCCGGCGTGCCCGTTACCATCTTTGAGGCCCGCGACTCGCTCGGCGGCGTGGTCCGTCACGTCATCCCCGAGTTCCGTATCGCCAGCGACGATATCTCGCACGACGCTGAGCTCTGCCTGGCCTTTGGCGCCAAGGTGCAGCTCAACGCTCGCGTGGAGTCCATCGACGAGCTCAAGGCCCAGGGCTTTACCGACGTGGTCGTGGCCACCGGTGCCTGGATGCCCGGCTCTGCGGGCTTGGGCGAGGGTGCCGAGCTCGACGTGCTGGAGTTCCTCGAGGCCGCCAAGAAGGGCGAGAAACTCGAGCTGGGCGAGGACGTCGTGGTCATTGGCGCCGGCAACACCGCCATGGACGCGGCTCGCGTGGCCAAGCGTCTGGCTGGCGTGAAGAACGTGCGCTTGGTGTATCGCCGCACCAAGAAGCAGATGCCCGCTGACGAGGAAGAGCTTGATCTTGCTCTTGCCGACGGTGTTGAGTTCTGCGAGCTGCTGGCCCCCAAGGCGCTTAACGGCGCCGTGCTGACCTGCGACGTTATGGAGCTTGGCGAGCCGGATGCAAGCGGCCGTCGCAGCCCCGTCGCCACGGGCGAGACCGTCGAGCTGCCTGCCACCACGGTGATCTGCGCCGTGGGCGAGGGCATCGATGCCAGCCTGTACGATGCCGCGGGCGTCGAGCACGACCGTCGCGGCCGCCTTGCCGCCACCTCCACCGGCGTCGAGGGCGTCTGGGCTGCCGGTGACTGCCGTCGCGGTCCGGCCACCGTGGTCGAGGCTATCGCCGACGCCGCCGAGGTTGCCCGTGCCATCGCCGGTGTGGACTTTAACAAGTACGCCGACCAGAATGCTCAGGCCGGTCGCGAGGACGCCTGCTACGAGCGCAAGGGGTCGCTGTGCCGCGACAAGCGCAACTGCACCAAGACTCGCTGCCTGGGCTGCGGCTCGGTGTGCGAGGTCTGCTGCGACGTGTGCCCCAACCGCGCCAACGTTGCCATTAAAGTGCCGGGCCTGGCCAAGCATCAGGTGGTACATGTCGATGGCATGTGCAACGAGTGCGGCAACTGCGCCGTGTTCTGCCCCTACCAGGAGGGTCGTCCCTACAAGGACAAGCTCACCCTGTTCTGGAGCGAGGAGGACATGGAGAACTCCGAGAACGAGGGGTTCCTGGCCGTGGACGAGGATCACTTTAAGGTCCGCGTCGCCGGTACGGTCCGCACCGTCTCGGTCGATGCCGTCAACACCGGCCTTCCCGAGGCCGTCCGCCTGACCATCAGGGCTGTGCGCGACAACTATTCGTACCTTCTTAAGAAATAGGCGAGTCTCTTATGGCCAAAGCTATTCAACATAACGTGGCCTACGTTGCCTGCGGAAGCGGTTGCGCCTCCGCAGGCGGCGACGCCCACTGCAGCGAAGGCTGCATTGGCTGTGGCGCCTGTGTCACGGCCTGCCCCCACGGTGCCATTGCACTGGTCGATGGCATCGCCCGCGTGGATCGCTCAAAGTGCACGGGCTGTGGCCTGTGCGGCATGGCGTGCCCGCAGCGCGTGATTGCCTTTGTTCCCGGCTACCAGAACATCCTGGTGCGCTGCAACAACACCGATAAGGGCGCCATCGCCCGCAAGATCTGCGACACCAGCTGCATCGGTTGCGGCATGTGCGCTAAAAAGTGCCCCGCCGGCGCTATCCGCATCGAGGACAACTGCGCCCATATCGACGGCACGGACTGCCTGTCGTGCGGCATGTGCGCCGTCGTCTGCCCGCATGGCGCCATCCACGACCGCACCGGCATCGCCGCCGGCGTGTAGAAGGGAATCACCATGGCACAGGAATTCACTTTTACCGTTAACGGCGTCGAGCGCACGACGACGGAGAATAAACCGCTGCTGCGTTACCTGCGCGACGACCTGCACATCCATTCCGCCAAGGATGGCTGCTCCGAGGGCGCCTGCGGTACCTGCACCATCCACGTGGACGGTGCGGCCGTCAAGGCCTGCGTACTGACCACCGCTCTTGCCGCCGGCCGCAACATCGTGACCGTCGAGGGCCTGCCCGAGGACGTGCGCGAGGCCTTTGTGTACGCCTTTGGCGCCGTGGGCGCCGTGCAGTGCGGTTTTTGCATCCCCGGCATGGCCATGGCGGGTGCGGCGCTCATTGCCGAGGACCCCGAGCCCACCGAGGAGCAGATCAAGTACGCCATCCGCGGCAACGTCTGCCGCTGCACCGGCTACAAGAAGATTATTGAGGGCATTTCGCTGGCCGCTGCGGTGCTCCGCGGCGAAAAGCAGATCGACGAGGACCTGGAGCGCGGTGACGACTACGGCGTGGGCAAGCGCGCCTTCCGTATCGACGTGCGCAAGAAGGTGCTCGGCGAAGGCAAATACCCCGATGACATCGACGAGCTCGATCAGCCGGGTCTGACCTACGCCAGCGCCGTGCGCTCCAAGTATCCACGCGCTCGCGTGCTCTCCATCGATACCTCCAAGGCCGAGGCCCTGCCCGGCGTGGTGGGCATCCTGCGCGCCGAGGACGTGCCGGTCAACCAGGTCGGCCACCTTATCCAGGACTGGGACGTCATGATCGCCCCGGGCGATATCACCCGCTGCGTGGGCGATGCCATCGTGCTGGTGGTTGCCGAGGACGAGGCGACGCTCGAGAAGGCCAAGAAGCTCGTAAAGATCGATTACGAGCCGCTGGAGCCCGTGCGTAACATTGTCGAGGCCAGGGCTGCCGACGCCCCGCGCCTGCACGACAGCTTCTTTGCCTTTGGCAACACGGTGGAGCTCAAGGACAACGTGTGCCAGAGCCGCCATGTGACGCGCGGCGATGCCGCCAAGGCGCTGGCCGAGAGCGCGTTCACCGTGACGCAGCGCTTTACCACGCCCTTTACCGAGCATGCCTTCTTGGAGCCCGAGTGCGCCGTTGCCTTCCCGTACAAGAACGGCGTCAAGGTGCAGTCGACCGATCAGGGCGCCTACGACACACGCAAAGAGTGTGCCCACATGTTTGGCTGGGACAACGAGCCCGAGCGCGTGGTCGTCGAGACCATGCTCGTGGGCGGCGGCTTTGGCGGTAAGGAGGACGTTTCGGTCCAGCACCTGGCCGCGCTCGCCGCCTATAAGCTCCAGCGTCCTGTGAAGTGCAAGCTCACGCGTGCCGAGTCGCTCGCGTTCCATCCCAAGCGCCACGCCATGGACGGCACCTTTACGCTGGGCTGCGACGCCGAGGGCAACTTTACCGGTCTGGACTGCGAGATCAACTTTGACACCGGCGCCTACGCGTCGCTGTGCGGCCCGGTGCTCGAGCGCGCCTGTACGCATGCCGTGGGCCCCTACAAGTACCAGAACACCGACATTCGCGGCTTTGGCTACTACACCAACAACCCGCCCGCCGGCGCGTACCGCGGCTTTGGCGTGTGCCAGTCCGAGTTTGCGCTCGAGAGCCTGATCGACTTGCTGGCCGAGAAGGTCGGCCTGGATCCGTGGGAGATCCGCTACCGTAACGCCGTCGAGCCGGGCGAGGTTTTGCCCAACGGCCAGATTGCCGACTGCTCCACGGCGCTTAAGGAGACGCTGCTCGAGGTCAAAGATGCCTACTATGCGCATCCCGGACATGCCGGTATCGCCTGCGCCATGAAGAACGCCGGCGTGGGCGTGGGTCTACCCGATGCCGGCCGCTGCAAGATTCGCATCGAGGACGGCGTGGCTGTGGTCTATGCCGCCACGTCCGACATCGGCCAGGGCTGCAACACCGTCTTTTTGCAGGACGTTGCCGAGGCCTGCGGTCTGCCGCTGAGCTGCATCGCCAACGGCGAGTGCTCCACCGAGAATGCTCCCGACTCCGGCACCACGTCTGGCTCGCGTCAGACGGTCGTGACCGGCGAGGCCGTGCGCGGTGCCGCCTTCCTGCTGCGCGATGCCATGGTTGGCATCGAGGCCGGCAAGCCCGCGCCCGATGCTCCTGTGAGCGCGCATGGTGACGGCGTCAAGATCGAGTACGACGACGGTCGCGCCTATCAGCTGCGCACGCAGGAGCTTGTCGCCGGCCAGGGTATGCATCCTCAAGATCCCGCGACCGCCATCAAGGCGCTCGAGGGATGCGAGTTTGGCTACGTGTACCTGGAGCCGACCGACAAACTGGGCGCCGACGTCCCCAACCCCAAGAGTCACATCTGCTACGGCTTTGCCACACATGTGGTCATTTTGGACGATGACGGCCGCGTGAGCGAGGTCTATGCCGCGCACGATTCCGGCAAGGTGGTCAACCCCATCTCCATCCAGGGTCAGATCGAAGGCGGCGTGCTCATGGGCATGGGCTATGCGCTTACCGAGGACTGGCCGCTCAAGGACTGCGTACCCCAGGCAAGGTACGGTACGCTTGGGCTGTTCCGTGCGCCCGAGATTCCGGATATCCACGCCATCTACGTGGAGAAGGACGAGCTGCTGCCCGTGGCATACGGCGGCAAGGGCATCGGCGAGATCGCAACGATCCCCACGGCGCCCGCCGTGCAGAACGCCTACCGCGCATTTGACGGCAAGCTGCGTCCGGATCTGCCCATGGTGGATACGCCGTACAGCCGCGCTCGTCACCGCGGGTAGAGTAGAGCGCGGACGGCCATTACTGACGAGCTGTTCGCGCTCAACATCAACTGCATATGCTGCGCCTTTGGCCCCAGCTCCATCTCGAGCCGGGGCCTTTTGTTTGGATCGCCTCCGCATGCGGAAGCTGCGTCCCAGATTTCGGCTTCAGAATGGGACGCGCTTTCCGGAACAGCTCTCAAGCGGAAATTGCATCCCGGAATCAGGCCTCAGAACGGGACACGCTTTCCGGCGGAGGCCTCAAGCGGAAGCTGTGCTCCAGAATCGAGCCCCAGAGTGGGACATACTTTCCGGATCGGCCCTCAAGCGGAAACTGCGTCCCGGAATCGCTGCTCAGAATGGGATGCATTTTCCTCCTGAGCCTCTGACGGAAACTGCATCCCGGAATTCGGCTCCAGAGTGGGACACGTTTTCCGGAACAGCTCTCAAGCGGAAGCTGCGTTCCGTTCTGAGGTCGGATTCCGGGATACGCTTTCCGCTAGGCCCGCCATCCGGAAAGTGCATCCCGTTTTGAGCGTCCAGGCTAGGACGCGCTTTCCGTTGGCGCGGTCGTTGGGAAAACGCGGCCCAGATAGGGGGATGCGATCTGGCGATGCGTGGCCTAGCAGCTCCTACAGGTCCACCTCGTTGAGCCATGTCGGCAGAGCGGTCTGCCGGATACCTGCCGTCTGCAGCTTTTTAGAGAGCATTCCTTCCGAGCGGACCTCGTTCATGGTAAAGCGCAGCAGAGGGTGCCCGTAGAGCGATAGGTGCGCCTCGCGCTGTCGTTCGGCAACGAGCGCCTCGGCGGTGGTGCGTCCGGCCAGCATGGTCTGGTTGGTATATTTGATGAGCCCGTCGAGCTCGCCCAGCGTGAGTTCCCGCGCCTGGCGCTCCCAGGCAAAGTCCGTTCGTATGGGCTTGGCCGAATTGAAGGGGTCCGTCAGCTCGTATTGAAGCCCATCGGGCGCAAAGCCCGTCTCGATCATGATGGCTCGGGCGACCGATTCCCCGCCGCTCTCGGCGCGGGCGTCGGCATATCGAAGTGTCGTGAGGGCGGTGCGAATCGTGCGACCATTGCGGGCGGTCGCTCGTTGCTCGACGGCCTCCATCAGCTGTTCCCGCGCAAGGCCGAGCTTTAAGATCGTCGAATCGGCAATGGGCATGCCGTCGGCAAAACCGGTCTGCAACAGGCAATCTGTGACCGTTTGGATGGGCGGCGTTACCGATATGCCGGCTCTGCGTATTGCTCCGGCCGGCTCAATTTGGTGCCGCTGAATATGTGCGCCCGGGCGAGCCGACGGCTTTGTCGAGCTGCAGACATGCACGACATTCAGGTGTCGCCACGAGACCTCGAGCCCCAGCAGACAGGCGGCCGAAAACGAGCAGAACGTCCAATCGGGGTGGATGATCGCAAGGGCGCGGAGGATTTCGCAATGGCGTTGCGCTCGGTTGAGTTCATCCCAGCGCGTTTTTCGCGCAAACAACCCCGGCATGGGCGAGACAACCGTGCCGCCGGTGCGCCGAAGAAGCGCTTTTCGGATCGCCGTGCTCGGGGGAATCAGACAGCGCCCCTCTTGTTCGGCTTGAGTGAGCAGTTGGTCGATGAGCTGGTCATTGCAATGGGTCATGAGCTACCGCCTCCTTTTGGGTAGCAAAAACGTATCAGCTGGAACTTGCCGCTCAGCTGACCAAAAGCTGACCAAAATCTAACCATGCAGGTAGATGACCTGCTTTTGGCGACATATTTCTTGTTTGAATCGGTGGGCGGTAATCGGCGACCGTGAACGGTAGCTAGATATGAAGACTGGGTAAGTTTCGGGACGTGTACTTTTTTGAAAAAGAGCATTCTATCTGCTGTTTTATGTTTCTGGATCGCATATTTGAAGGCATGTGAGATCGGAAGAGCGTCGTGTAGGGTAAGAGTGTAGATCTCGGTGGTCGCCGTATCATTAAA
>URBP01000021.1 GCA_900546105.1 uncultured Collinsella sp. | reverse complement strand
CGACACGCATAAAAAGCCTCCCATTTCTCATGTCCAAGAAATGGGAGGCAGTTCAGAATCCGCCCCCGGCGCGCCTTCTTTTCGATGTGACATGCGGGACTGCCCCTTTGTCACCTTATGCGAACTGGCTCAGATAGAGATCGGCATAAGCGCCCTCGGCAGCCAGCAGCTCCTTGTGCGTACCCTGCTCGATGATATTGCCGTGATCCATGACCAGGATGAGATCGGCATCGACGATCGTCGACAGACGGTGCGCGATCACAAAGCTCGTGCGCCCGCGCATGAGCGCGTCCATGGCGCGGCCGATGGCGAGCTCGGTGCGCGTGTCCACGCTCGACGTCGCCTCGTCCAGGATGAGGATCGCCGGGTTGTTGAGCAGTACGCGCGCGATGGTCAGCAGCTGACGTTGGCCCTGACTGATGCTTTCGGCATCATTGGCCACATGTGTGTCGTAGCCCTGCGGCATGGTGCGCACAAAGAAGTCGACTTGCGCGGCGCGTGCAGCCGCCACGATCTCGTCGCGCGTCGCCTCAGGACAGCCGTAGGCGATGTTTTCGGCAATCGTGCCATCGAATAGCCAGGCGTCCTGCAACACCATGCCAAACTGCTGGCGCAGCTCGCCGCGGTCCATACGGCTCGTGTCCACGCCGTCGAGCGTAATGCGTCCACCGTCGATCTCGTAGAAACGCATGAGCAGGTTTATGAGCGTGGTCTTACCCGCACCCGTGGTTCCCACCACGGCGATCTTCTGACCCGGCTCGGCGGTAAACGACACGTCGCGCATAAGCGGCTTGTCGGGCGAATAGCCAAAGCGCACGTGTTCAAAGGCAACACGGCCCTCCACCTTGCCCGGCAGCTTGGCGGCGGCCGCCGGCAACGGATCGGCCTCCATCTCGGGCTCATCGAGCAGGTCGAACACGCGCTCTGCGCTCGCCAGCGCGCTCTGCAGCGAGTTAAAGGTAAACGACAACTGCGTCATGGGTTCGGACGCCTCGTAGATAAACTGGAAGAACGCCTGGAACACGCCGACGGTCATGTGACCGGCAACCAGCATGCTGCAGCCCACCAGTGCAATCACGATCTGCGCCAAACGGCCGATAAAGCGCACCGCGGGGCCGACGGCGTTAATCATAAAGTCAGCCTTGGTGCTCACGCGCGCCAGCTCCTTCGAAGCCTCGTGTACCTCGGCAGAGCTCTGGCGCTCGCGGTTAAACGCACGAATCACCAGACGACCCGAGTAGCCTTCCTCGACCGCGCTCGTAATCTTGGACACCCACTCCTGGCGCTCGCCCGTCACATCGTGCGTGCGGCGCGACACGACCTTCGTCACCAACAGCGAAAGCGCCGTAAAGAACAAAAAGACGAGCGTGAGCGGCACGCTAAACACGAACATCACGCTCACGGCGCCCACCACGGTACCGATCGACACCAGAAGCTGCAGCAGGCCGCGCTGCATGCTCTCGGACATCTTGTCCAAGTCGTTGGTCGCACGGCTGACGACCTCGCCGGGACGATGCGCGTCAAAGTAGGCAAGCGGCAGACGGTTGAGCTTTTGAGCGATGCGGTTGCGTAGACGCAGGTTGAGGCGCTCGGCAACGCTCGACATCAAAAAGCTCTGGAGTGCGTAGAACGAGGCGGCGGCGGTCCAAATCATAAAGTAGATGAAGATGGTCCTGCCGCAGTTCTCCCAGGTAATGCTGAAGGTAGTGTTGTTGGCAAACGCCAGCTTCATATGCCCCCACAGCTCATCGATCACGCGGGCGCTGTAAGCCGGCGCCGCGGTGTTAAAGATGACATAGAACACGATGCTCGCGAACACGATATAGAAGCGCCAATGGTCGCCGGTAGCCTCGTTCCACAAACGGCGCACCGTCGCCCAGGTATCCCGAGGCGTCTCGTCCTCGTCTTCGTCATCCACGTCGCGCATGCGCTCTGCCTCGGCACGGGCGCGCTCGTCCTCGGCACGCTCGTTTTCCTCGTACAGCGCCTGGCGACGAGCCTCGCGCTCGGCCGCGGCCCTGGCGGCGTCATCCAGCTCGGGTACCGCGGCAGCCGTTTCCTCAACCAGCCCCGCGGCAACGGCGTCATCAACGCCGCCCTGCTTCTTGAGCTCCTCGGTCATGCTACTCACCTCCCTTCATCTGCGATTCCGCGATAGCACGGTACACCTCGCAGGTTTCCATGAGCTCGTCATGCGTGCCTAGGCCCGCGACCTCGCCGTCCTTGAGCACTACGATCTGGTCGGCATGCAAGATCGTCGAGATGCGCTGCGCGATGATGAGCACCGCAGCGTCGCGCGTCTCGTCCTGCAGCGCATGGCGCAGGGCCGCATCGGTCTTAAAGTCCAGGGCCGAAAAACTGTCGTCGAAGATATACAGGTCGGCGCGCTTCATGAGCGCGCGGGCAATTGCCAGGCGTTGGCGCTGACCACCCGAGAAGTTCGTACCGCCTTGGGCAACCGGGGTATCGAGCCCCTGCGGCTGATCGAGCAAAAAGGTGCTCTGGGCAACCTGGAGCGCATGAAGCATGTCGGCCTCGGTCGCGCCCTCGTTACCAAAGCGCAGATTGCTTGCCACGGTGCCCGAGAACAGCCACGCCTTCTGCGGCACATAGGCAATGCGCCCGCGAATCTCACCTTGCGAAAGCTCGCGAAGATCAACGCCGTCCAGGCGAATGACGCCCTTGGTGGCATCGTGGAAGCGCAGCAGGAGCTTGGCCACCGTCGACTTGCCCGAACCCGTCGAGCCAACGATTGCGGTCGTCTGACCGCGGCGACAGGTAAAGTTCAGATCGCACAGTGTGTCCTCGTCGGCGTCGTCAAAGCGAAACGACATGTGATCGAACACGGCGACCGCATCGGCCCCGTCCTTTGAGTCGGACGCGGCCGCATCAAGCGTACGCCGGCCATCGACGATGCTCGGCTCAATCTCCAACACCTGCTGCGCGCGGTTCAGACATGCGGCGGCACGCGGAAGCGTCAGCACCACCATCTGCGCCATCATCACAAAGAACAGGATCAGAAGTGCGTACTCCAGCACCGCCGAGATGCTCGCAATCTGCATGGCGTGGGCGCCCACGCGGTTGCCGCCCACCCACAGGACCGCCACCTCGGCGATATTCATCAAAAAGAAGGTGGAGCTGTCGAGGCCCACAAACAGATGGTTGACCTTAATGGCATTGTCCGCGTAATCGCTAAACACCTCGTCCAGGCGCTGCTCCTCGTGGCGCTCTTTATTAAAAGCGCGGATGACGCGCACGCCCACGATGTTCTCGCGCAGTACCACGTTCATACGGTCGATAAAGCTCTGAAGGCGCATAAAAATCGGCGCGGCGTTAGCAACGGTAAAGACCGCCGCCACCAGCACGATCGCAACGACCACGCCCAGCAGCGTGCCCATAGCAGGATCGATGAGCCAGGCAAAGATGATGCCCGCCACGGCCAGGAACGGCACGGGCAGCACCAGCTGAATCGTCTGCAGAATCGCCTGCTGAATCACGTTGATGTCGTTGAGCGAGCGCGTGATCATCGAACCCGTGCCAAAGCGCTCAAAGTCGCTGGCGGACAGCTCGAGCGACTTATCGTAGACGGCGTTGCGGATGTCGCAGGCCACATTGGCCGCCAGACGGGCCGAAAGGTAGCAGCCCAGCACCGCGCCGCCGCTGGCCATGCCGGTCGCGATAAGCATGTAGAGGCCGTTGCGCAGGATGTAGTCGACATCGCCCGTGGTGATGCCGGTGTTGACCATGTTCGCCAGCATCGTGGGAACCAACAGCGTACCGACGTTGTCGATTAGCAGCACCAACAACGTCACCGCGACAAGCCTGCGATACGGCTTCATAAACCTCATTAAGAGTCGCACGACTCCCCCTCACCTTGATTCTCGACCTGGCTCTCGGCAGCGATATGCTGCTTAAAGGCATCGCACTCATCGCCGAGCGCATGGGAAAATTTTCCGATTAGGCGCATGATTTCGCGTTGCTCACGCGGCTCAAGCGCGGCAAAGGCTCGCTGCTCGGCCTTGAGTGCCGGCAGCGCATAACGCTTGGCAAATTGCCTGCCCTCTTCGGTCAGGCTCACAACCTTGTTCTTACGACTGCCTTCGGCAAACTCCAACGTTGCGAAGCCCCGCGCCGTCAAGGTTTTAATTGCCGAGTTGATAGTCTGCTTGCTGTAGAACCATTCGCTTGTCAGACGGCTTACGGCAACACTGCCGCCCGCCGTGCTGGTATCGACGAGCATCCAGTAAGCGCAGTCCGAAAGACCGCAGGCGCGCGAGAACTCCGAATAGATATGGTCGAGTCCATTGAGCAACCGGTCGAAGTCGACCAGTGTAACCGCACTATTCATCTATCCCACCATTCGATTGTCCGATTTTTGACCAATTTATGCCTCTAGATTAGTCCGAGTTTTGACTATCGTCAACAGGCGCTCCGCAAATGTTTGCACTTTTATGGCCTATCGGCAGAAAAAGACCGCCGGCGCGGGGGCAGCGCCAGCGGTCACGTGAAAATCGGGTTTTATTGCCTGTTAAGCGGCGACGGCCTCATAGACCGTAGCGCCCGAGAAGCTGTCATGCAGGCTCTTGCCGGCAATCCACGGCAGCTCGACAACCTCGCAGACCGTGTTGACCAGCTCGGAGCAGTCAGTAAAGTGGCCCTTGTCGTTGAGGGCCTCGCAATCCTGAACACGCCAATAGCCATCGGTGTGCGTGATGTAGTACTCGTGATCGTTGATCGACACGAAAGCGCGCGTCTTGGAACGCAGCAGCTTCAGAAATCCTTCGAAATCGGTCTCGATGACATCTCCAGCCTGGAACATGATAGTTACCTCCTGGCCCGGCGCCACCACGGCGCGTTGATAAACGTTGGTACTCCTTTAGTAAAACCTTTATCAGAGGTTATGCGTTCGTCATTTAGGCAAGTGGTAAAAAACCGCAGGGTAGACGGGATAAAACGTTTAACCATCCCATTTGTTTGTCACATTCTGAAGGCACTTTTATGCAAACCTACTTTCCCAATTGGAATCTATCCTTTTGGCCGGGCAATTGACCGTCTATCGTTTGAGCCCGACGGGTATGAACGGGGCATCTGCAACGCCACCGCAAGGAGACACCATGGAGACTATCGAAGCGCTCATTCACCGCCGCAGCTGCCGCAAATACAGCGATCGTCCCGTCGAGGCCGAAAAGCTTGCACGTATTATCGAAGCCGGCCAATATGCACCGAGCGGCATGGGCCGCCAGCCGGTGACATTTGTCGCCGTCACCGACCCCGCGACCGTCGAGCGTCTCTCGCAGCTCAACGCGCAAGTCATGGGCAGCAACAGCGACCCCTTCTATGGCGCCAAGACCGTTGTGGTGGTGCTGGTTGACCGCAGTGTGCCCACACATCTGGAAGACGGTTCGCTCGCCATGGGCAACCTGCTCAACGCCGCCTATGCGCTGGGTGTCGATTCGTGCTGGATTCATCGCGCACACGAGGTCTTCGACTCGCCCGAGGGCCTGGAGCTACTGGCCAGCTGGGGCCTGCCCGCCGACGGTAGCCTACGCGGCGTCGGTCACTGCATTCTGGGCTATGCCGAGGACACGCTACCCGAGCCCAAACCCCGCCGCGACAACGTGGTGTATGTAAAGTAATTAGTTCCGCCGTTCTAACGAACGGCGGACCCGCTCGCAACTTATCTTGCCGGTGGAGTTGTCGTCGTTTCGTTCGTGTGAGTCGTTTCGGCTTCGCTGCCTTGTTCGCCCTCGTCCTTTTGAGCATCTGCAATGGTGGTGGCCGCCGCAACGATACCGCGTTGGGGCGCAACGCCCGTCTGGACCTGAGCGCCCTCGACAACTTCTGTGCCTGCATGCGCGAGCTCGGGCGATTTAAACACTGCGTCCAAGTTGGCGCCACCGCCGGCGTAGCCAAGCGCAGCGAGTGCGATGACGATCACCGCAACGACGGCCACGATCGGCACATAACGATGCCAACCAGCAGGATTGAGCCCACTGCGGCGAGCCGCCCCGCGGCTGATGTAACCGAGCGTTCCGTCGTGCTTGAGCTTTGAGCCCACCACGCGCTTGCGGCCCCACAGCGACGACTCGGCCTGCATGGCCAAGCGAGCGCTTGCCGAAGGGTAGCCATATTTAGTGCGCTTGAACGAGCCATCAAACCCCGAGGCGTGTTTGCCCCATGTCACCGATGTCGTGCGTCGGTTGACCGGCGCGGCACTCCGCCTTCTGCGGCTCGGTTTTGAAGTCTCAGCCATATGCCCTCGCACGCCGTAACCAAATCGAAACAATAACGCTTTGGACTGTAGCACACGCGTCGCGCGCGGTCACGGGCGCCTCGCTCAACGGTCATCGTCCTTCAGCAAGCGCCACAGCGTTGTACGGCTTATGCCCAGCACCTCCGCCGCACGGGTTCGGTTGCCGTGTAGATGATCTACAACCAGATGCGCGATATCTCGCTCGGTATCGGCCAGCGGCCGCAGGATATACAGGTCACTTTCGAGTGTCGGGGCGCCAAAGGTTGCGGTCTTAATCACGTCCTCTTGGGCGAGCACTTCCTCCGCCACAGCGCGGTCCACCGCGCCCGCCCCCACCAATATATACAGTCGTTCCGAGACCTCGCGGAGCTGCAGATAATTGCGCGGCCAGCGGTAAGCATCGAGCGTCTTCGTTGCCGCGGCAGACAGCGTGGGCGCTGCTGTCCCAAATGCATCAGCGAGATATTCCAAATAGCACGCGACCTTCGTCGACGCGACTCCCTGCTCGGCGATTGCCGGCGCCACGCTCACCGCACAGGCGAAACGCTCGGTCACAAAGGCGGCTTGATCGCTTTCGCTGCCGCCCGGCATGTCATTCGCCGTCAGCACCACATGGCAGCGCGTCGCCAACGCGGTGTCGGCCATCGTGGAAACGAGCTCGCGGAGGCGCTGGGGGCCAACCGCGTTCCAGCCCTCAATGCAAAGGGTCAGCCCCGTTTGGAACAGCGGCGATTCGGAGCTTTTGAGCACATGACGCCAACCGCGATCCGTTAGCTCATCGAGCGCGACGGAAACAAAGGGTTGATCGGCAAAAGGGCCATCCAGATAGAGGCGCATGGCAATCTCGACCTGACCCGCGCCCAACTCGCCCTCGAGCATAAGGGGCACCCCGCGCGCATAGCTCTCGGCAACCGGTGCGGCTACCGAGGCCGCCCCCTCAACGATGCCGTACGCGCTCGATTCGTAGCGGGCCTCAACCTCGTCGGCGTTGAGCCACTCGATGCCCGCATGTGCCGCGGCACCGCGCACCTCGCGGACCACAACGACCCAAAGCCTCCCGCCCTCTTTGTCGGTGGGGCGAACGGTCAGGCTCAGGCGCGCACCCGCACGCCCCATAACCAGACGCGCGCCGTCTCCTATACGGTCGAGGCGCTCAGCGACAAAAGCCGCCACATCCCGCTCAAGCGCCGCGTCATTCATGGTCGAAATCGCGACGTTCCCACGCACATCGATTGCCAATGCCGAGGCCCCGGCAGCAGCCAGGGCCTCGGTCAAGATGTTCAGCTTGGCATCGCTATCCATAATTTGCCCCTGTCCGCGGCGACGTGCAACCGCCGACGGTCGCACGACTAAGTGTTTCAAAATTGAACGATATTGCTCACCAAACACTATAGGGCAGAAAGCGCCGTCCTGCGAGTATAGGTGTTGCCCCGCATCGCCATCCTGGCGGGGCGATAAGAGCTCTTCGGGACTTATAAACCTGCGGACAAGCCATACCCGCAAGAGCTCCTATCGCTCCACCGTGAGAATGCGCTCACCAGCAACCAGCAACCAGCACGCGAATAAGCTACTTCTCTACCAGATTCCCAGCACGTGCTGCATCCCCAAACTCACGCACGCAATGCCAATCCAGCAGCAAAAGCCCAGCGCGATGGGCTTGCCGCCCTTTTTGACCAGCTCGACGATATCGGTATTAAAACCAATAGCCGCCATGGCCATCACAATAAAGAACTTCGAAAGCTCCTTGATGGGCGCCATAATGGATGCAGGAAGCTGAAGCACCGTAGTGATTACGCTCGCCAGCACAAAGAACAGCACAAACATGGGAAACGCGCGTTTAAGCGAGAACGTGCTTTTGGCGTCGCCGCCGGCCTTGCGCGCCAGATGCATCTGCCAGCATGCGAGAACCAACGTAATGGGAATAATGGCCAGCGTCCTGGTGAGCTTGACCACCGTGGCGCTCTCGAGCACATTGGCGCCGGGATGCATGCTGTCCCAGGCGCTCGCCGCAGCCGTTACCGACGAGGTGTCGTTGATGGCGGTGCCGGCAAACAGACCAAAGCCCTCGTTGGTCAGCCCGAGCATGCCGCCGAGCGTTGGAAACACGAGCGCCGCGATAACGTTAAACAGGAAGATGACCGAAATGGCCTGGGCAATCTCGCAATCGTCGGCATCGATGACGGGCGCGGTCGCGGCGATAGCAGAACCGCCGCAAATCGACGAACCCACACCCACAAGCGTCGCGATCTTACCCGGCACGTTCATAACGCGGCAGAGCACAAAGGCGATGACAAGCGAGGTCGAGATTGTCGCCACGATAATCGGCAGCGACTGGGCGCCCTTGGACAGAATCTGGGAGAGGTTCATGCCAAAGCCAAGCAGGATAACCGCGTACTGCAAGACTTTTTTGGACGTATAGGTGACGCCGGCGGCGAGCTGTTCGCGACGATTCTTGGGAAAGACGAGCGCCAGGACCATGCCAAAGAGGATGGCAAACACCGGACCACCGACCACTTCAATTTGTTTGCCGAGCAACGTCGCGGGAATGGCGATGATCAGGCAGAACAAGACGCCTTTCCAGCGCTCGCGTACGAAATTTGCCAGTTGCATATGGGATTCCTTCTTTCTATTTCACGTTTGCGACGGCTTATGATACGGCAAC
The DNA here is from genome assembly GCA_900546105.1 of uncultured Collinsella sp. Lineage (GTDB taxonomy): Bacteria > Actinomycetota > Coriobacteriia > Coriobacteriales > Coriobacteriaceae > Collinsella. The sequence continues at coordinate 16,778 of URBP01000021.1, read as the reverse complement.
ATTGAGCGCAGCCTTGCACAAACACAGACTAAGATGCCGCAATAGTTCTCAGGCAACAGCCGAATTACCCACCGCGGAGAGCTGATTCGCGGCATAATTAACAACTGACATATGAGTTTGATAGAACAGTTGCGAGGCGCTATGGAAGAATCGATGCACGTCGGCGAGCAGGAAACGAGCCTACAGGACCAGTCCTACCACACCATTCGACGCAAAATCGTCTACCTGGACTACAAGCCGGGCGAAAAGCTGGGCGTCAAGCAACTTTGCGACGACCTGGATATGGGGCGCACCCCTGTGCGCGAGGCACTGGTGCGTCTGGCGCAAGAGGGCCTGGTGCGCACCGTGCCCCAGAGCGGCACCTACGTCTCACCCATCAACCTCACCCTTGCCGAGAGTGCCTGCTACATCCGCGAACATCTGGAAAAGCAGGTGATTGTGGAGTGCTGTGCGCGAGCCACGTCGGCCGGCATCGAGCAGCTCGACCGCGCCATCGTGCTGCAGGAAAAGGCCATGGCCGAAGAGGATCGCATCGGCTTCTTTTTGAGCGACAACCTCATGCATCACATGATTTTTAGCATCGCATGTCGCAGCACCGTGTGGTCGTGGCTCGAAGAGACCAATGCCGACCTGGAGCGCTTCCGCTGGTTGCGCGCCGCCACGCAGGTTCTCGACAATCAGGACATCGTGAACGAGCACAAGCAGATTCGCCGCGCTATCGCCGGTCGCGACCCCATCGAAGCGAGCTTTTTAGTCAGCAAGCACCTGCACATGATGTTCCGCAACCAAACCGAGGTTCTGGACCAGTTCCCCGAGTACTTCGAGACCAGCAAGCTTCGCTAACCTGCCAAAAAGGGACAGGTTTATTTTGGCAGGTTTTATCTGGGCAAATGCAGAAAAGACCCGGCTCCGTCTTGATGCGGGCCTTGGTCGTTAGGACGGCGGAATATTAGTTATTCCACGGTCACGCTCTTGGCGAGGTTTCGAGGCTGGTCGACGTCGCAGCCGCGCAGGATGGCCACCTCGCGGGCGAGCAGCTGCAGCGGAACGCTCGCCGTGATGGGGCTGAACACGTCGCGGACGGCCGGCACGCGAATGATGCAGTCGGCAATCTTGTTGATTTCCTCGTCGCCCTCGGTGGCAACGACGATGACCTTGGCGCCGCGTGCCTTGCACTCCATGAGGTTCGACACGGTCTTGTCGTAGGTGGCACTCTTGGTGGCCACGGCGATGACAGGGAAGCCCAGATCGATCAGCGCGATGGGGCCGTGTTTCATCTCGCCGGCAGCATATGCCTCGGCATGCAGGTAGCTGACCTCCTTGAGCTTGAGCGCGCCCTCGTAGGAAATGGCGGCGCCCATGCCACGGCCCACGAACAGTGCGGACTGCGCGTCCTTGCACAGCAGGGCGGCCTCATGCACGGCCTCGGTCTGCGTATCCAAGATCCACTGGATCTGCTCGGCCGTATCGGAAAGCTCGCGGAACAGCATGCGCGCCTGCTTGGTGGTCAGACGATATTTGACCTGCGCCAGCAGCAGAGCCAACAGTGTGAGGCTCACGACCTGGCCGATGAAGCTTTTAGTCGAGGCGACTGCGATCTCCTTATTAGCCTTGGTGTAGATAACGCCGTCGCTCTCGCGCGCCACCGGGCTGCCCACCACGTTGGTGATGCCAAAGACCTTGGCGCCCTTGATGCGCGCGTCGCGAATGGCGGCAAGGGTGTCGGCCGTCTCGCCCGACTGGGACACAGCCACGACAAGCGTCGTCGGCGTGATGATGGGGTTGCGGTAGCGGAACTCGCTGGCCGCCTCCACCTCGGTGGGGATGCGAGCCCAGCCCTCAATGAGATTCTTGGCAATGAGGCCAGCGTGATAGCTGGTTCCGCAAGCGATCACGTAGACGCGGTCGATGTCGTTGAGTTCCTCGAGCGAAAGGCCCAGCTCGTCGATGTCGAGCTCGCCGGCCGGCGTCATACGACCGACCAGCGTGTCACGCACGACGCGCGGCTGCTCGTGGATTTCCTTGAGCATAAAGTCGGGATAACCGCCCTTTTCGGCCATGTCCAGGTCCCAGTCGATGTGGGTGACCTTGGGCTCGATAACGTTGCCGGCCTCGTCGGTGTACTCGACGCCTGCGGGCGTGAGCTTGGCAAACTGACCGTCCTCGAGCACCACGACATCGCGGGTGGCGTCGATGAGCGCGATGACATCGGAGGCGACATAGGCGCCGGTCTCGCCCGCGCCGACCACGATCGGGGAATCCTTGCGGGCCACGGCGATCACGCCGGGCTCGTCAGCGCACACGGCGGCCAGACCATAGGCACCGACCACGTGGGTGCAAGCCTCGCGCACGGAGGCCATCAGGTCGTGCGTCTCGGCATAAGCCTCTTCAATCAGATGCGCGAAGACCTCGGTGTCGGTCTCGCTCTTAAAGTGGTGGCCGCGGCCCTCCAGCTCTTCGCGCAGCTCGGCGAAGTTCTCGATGATGCCGTTGTGGACGATGGCGATACGACCGTCGCAGCTGGTGTGGGGGTGAGCGTTAACGACGGAGGGCTTGCCGTGGGTGGCCCAACGGGTGTGGCCGATACCGCAGGTAGCGTCGCTGTCAATGTTGGAAAGCTCGCTCTCCAGGCCCGCGACCTTGCCCACGCGGCGGATGACGTCGAGGTGCGCCGCGGCGCCCTCGCCCACCTCGAGCGCGACGCCCGAGGAGTCATAGCCGCGATACTCCATACGCTTGAGGCCCGTGACCAGGATGTTCTTTGCAATATCAGAGCCGGTGTAGCCGACGATTCCGCACATAGGATAAATCCCTTCGTTCGCGTGACTGCAAGACGTCCACGCACAGGGGGCGCTGAGACGTATAACGTTCGAGTATTGTACTCACGCAAGCGAAAGCTGATATACCAGAAGTGGTATCTCAACTTAGATACCACCCGATGCACACACGTCCAGCCGGTCCAAACCACCACAAAGGTGCCTGTCCCCTTCGTGGTGGTCGCGCCGGCAACGGCGTTTCCCCAGATAAAACCTGCCAAAATAAACCTGTCCCTTTTTGGTAGGTTTGGGATGCTACAATCTGGCTTGTACTTGAAACGCATCAAAGGGGCCGCTATGGCAAAGGTAAAAATCAGCGACGTCGCGCGCGAGGCCGGGGTTTCGTTGGGCACGGTGTCCAACGCGCTCAACCATCCCGAAAAGCTGCGCCCCGAGACCCTCAAGCTCATCAACGAGACCATCAATCGCTTGGGCTACCTGCCCAACCAAAGCGCTCGCCAGCTGGCCGGCGGCACCACCAAGTCCTTTGGCCTGGTCCTCCCCCGTCTCGATCACGGCTTTTCGCTCCAGATTGCCAGCGGTGCCCACAACGAGGCGCGCAAGCACGGCTATGACTTGCTCATCGCCAACGCCGACAACGACGACATTCTCGAAGACCATTACCTGCGCTACTTTATGGGCACGCAGATGTCCGGCGTCATGGTTCAGCCCATGGCGTCCCCTGACTGGCACCCCGCCATGGCCAAGATGCCCGTGCCGATCGTCCATCTGGACATCCACTGTTCCGAGCCCGGTTATTACGTGGCCGCCGACAACGAGGCACAGGGGCGCATTATCGCCGAACTCGCCATCGCCCGCGGCGCGCACCATATCACCGTTGTGGGCAGAGCAGCATTTATGCAGCTCACCCTGCGCGTGCTTGGCATTCACAAGGCCCTTGCCCTGCACCCCGATATCAAGATCGAAGTCATCGACGCCGGCGAATGGAATACCGCTGCCGACGGCTACGGCATCGGTGCCCAAATCGCCGAGCGCCCCGCGGACGAGCGCCCCGATTTTGTCATCGGCCTGACCGACGTACTGGCGTCGGGCGTTATCTCGGCGTTAATCGACAAGGGCATCTCCGTCCCCGAGCAGGTCCGCGTGGCAGGCTGCGACGGCAATCCGCTCGCCTGGAGCGGGTCGGTCCCACTGACCACAGTAGCGCCTCCGGGCTACGAGATTGGCCGCAAAGGCGTTCAGTTGCTGATGGAGCAGATCGAGAACAAGCCCGCCGCCAAGACCAAACGCGTCCGCATCGGCTCTGCCGCGCGCACCGTCACCGCGGTCACGGCCATCGAGGACATCAACCGCCAAGAGCTCGTGCGGCCGTTCTTGCTCGAGCGTGCCAGCACTCAGGCAAGCAGCCAGGCCGAAGCCACCGCCATCAACCTGGGCGCCTACCTGTAGCATCTTTCCCCAACAATCCAATCCATCGCCGAACAAAAAAGAGCCCGACAAGCAAACACTTGTTGGGCTCTTCCCTATCGTTTCAGCCGAAGTTAGAACGGCAGAACACAGCTAGCGGCAGACAACGTCCACAGGCACGTTCAGGATCTTGGCGACCTTGAGGATCGTGTCGGTCTGGCTGCCCAGGCAGGCGGCCATGTGGTGGGTCGGGCCCGTCTCGTTCCAGCGGTCCATGAACTCACGGGCACCGATCGAGAACTTCATGCGCATGTTGGTGTCACCGAAGGTAAAGATCGGGCCGTCGACGTTCTCGCCCTCGGCAACCACAAACTTAAAGTTGCCGTCACCGTCCTGCGTGATGCCCAGGAAGGTGATAGTGCCGTGGCCGGGATAGAACTGGGTGAGGTAGCCGCCGCCGGTCTTACCGTGGAACACGGGGACGACCTTGAGCGTCGGCTTCTTGGCAGTCGAGATGTCGGCATCGCCAGAGCCGGAGTGACCGATGATGACGATATCCTCGGGAAAGTCGATGGAATACATCTCGGAAAGCTGGCCGGTGCCAGAGATGGTCTTGAGGATGCTCATGGCAATGGCGACCTTCATATCGCCCTCGACCGCGCAGCTCGTGCCCTGCTTGATGAGCATGGAGAACGCCGGGATGAGCATGGAGTCGAGCACGCCGGCCTGACCCTTGGCATAGCCGTCGTAGTGGCTGGCGACCAAGCCGATCTCCTCGTCCTTGACCCACTGCTCAAAGGCGACGACGTACTTGGCCATCTCCTGGATGGGCTCGTCGGTGACCTTGGCGCCGCCCTCGACGTCGAAGGTGTCGAGAATCTCGGCGGCCTTGGCGTCCACGGCAGCCTGGTCGTCGATGTTGTCGGCGATGGCCCACATCTTCTCCCAGTCAAACTGCTTGGTGTAGAGGCCCAGACGATTGTAGAGGTTAGTCTCGTCGATGTAGAGGTCCATCATGCCCGGGTACGGACGGCCGATCTGGGCAATGTTGGTGCGACGCAGGCGACGACGCACCTGTGCGGCACGGCACCACTGCTCGAGCTGTTCGGCCACAGCCGGGTCGCCACCCTCGACAACGCCGGTCACGACGGCATGACGCTTGCCGGCACGGTTAAGGTCGGCCACGACCTCGCCAGGGGCGCCGCAGGCGTACAGATCGCCCAGCCACGTGGGGATGTCGGTGTTGGCGTAGTCGGGCTGGGCCTTCTTCTGCACGTTGACCACGACGACGGGCACGTCCAGGTCGCGCACGACCGGCAGCACGTTGTAGCTCGTGGCATAGGTGAGCATCTGCAGGATAACCAGGTCGACGTCCTCGGCGCGGAACTTGTCGCCAGCGACCTGGGCCTGCTCCTTGGTGGTCACCATACCGCCGTCGATAAGCTCGACAGTCGTGGGCAGCGTGGCCTTAAAGTCCTCGTACTGCTGCTCAAAATTGGGAACGAGCTGTGGGAACTGCGGAAGATAGGCACCGAGGGCGATAGAGAAGACGCCAACCTTGGCCTTGGTGTTAACGAGCATGATTTCCTCCCATGAGAAAAGTTGATGTTTGCAAGCAAGCGGGCGCGGCGGTTATCAGATCAGCAGCGATATGACGGCGGTTTCCACGAGCCCCCCAGCAACCGGAACCGCCGTTTTTCTTACCTACTAGTCAACAAATGTCTCGTTGATCTTGATACCGAAGTCGCGGCAGGTGTCCCTGAGGCCCTTGTCGCTAATCTTGTTAAGAAAGTCATCCGAACCACCGTTGGCGGCACGCGCGGCCAGGTAGATCTCGGCGGCCTTCTCGACGGTGTGAGCCAGGCCAAAGGTCGTGTCAAAGTCGGGGCCGGCGGCGAACAGGCCGTGGTGAGCCCAGACGATGGTGTCGTAGGTCTTCATGAGCTCGGAGCTCGCCTCGGCGATGGCCGGGCCACCCGGGACCATCCAGGGCACAACGCCCACACCGGTCGGGAAGACGACGACGCACTCGGTCATCATCTGCCACAGGATACGGGTGAAGGCACGGTCCTCCAGCGGCACCACGAAGGACATCTCGATGATGCCGGGGGTGTGAGCGTGGTAAATCACCCGGTCGGCGCCATCGGTACGGGCGGCGGCGACACAGTGGTTCATATAGTGGCTCTCGAACTCACTGGTCGGACGGGCGCCGTTGGCAAGGCCCCACACAATGCGGAAGGCGTCGCCGGTCTCGTTGATCTCGACGATGCCGATGTTGGCATACGGATCCTCCAGGACATTGCGCATATACTTGCCCGAGCCGGTGCTCACAAAGTACTGGCCGGCAAGATTCTCGCCGCGCACGCCCATCTTGACCCACTCGCGAGGCTCCTCAAAGAACGGCTTGGCCTCGGCAACCTCCTCGTCGGTCATGCGGTAGGTGAGGTTGCCGCCGTTGCGCTCATGCCAGCCCTGCTTAAAGCCGTCATCGCACAAGCGGCAGAAGCCCTTGATAAACGCCAGATCTTCCATTGCCATTGTTTGTCTCCTCTCCGGGACCCGCAGGTCCAATTGAAAAACTTAGGTAAGCCGATTGACGGCGGCGCGGAGCATGGTTCGTGTAGGGCCTCCGCGCCGCATGTCATCGGAGAGAGCCGCTCGCGCCCGGCAGAAGTCGCTTGCCGCGCGCGGGGCTGGGGGTAGGTAAAAGGTGAGTCGGGGCGGGCCCCGCGCTCGTTTAGGCCTGGGCGTCCTTGGGGTCGATGCGCTTGACATCGAAGGAGCGGGCAACGCAGGCGCGGGCATCGGCCAGGTCGGTAAAATCGCCGCCGGCGATCATCTGCACGATAAAGTTGCCGATGCAGGTGCCCTCGATGGGGCCGGCGAACACGGGAAGCCCGCAGGTGTCGGCCGTCATCTGGTTGAGGTAGTAATCCTGGCAGCCGCCGCCCACGATGTTGATGCTCGTGTAGTCGTGGCCCGAAAGCTCGCGCAGGCCCCCGATGGCCTTGGCATACGAGCGGGACAGGCTGCAGTAGTTGGTGCGCATGATCTCGCCCACGGTCTGCGGAACCGGCTCGCCGCCCTCGGCGCAGGCCTGCTTAATCTCCTGGATCATGGAGTCGGGAGCCAGGAAACGGTCGTCGTCGACATCGACATACGCCTCGAAGGGCTCGGCCTCGCGGCAGAGCGTGCGGAGCTCGTCAAAGCCAACCTTATGATCCATGAGAGCCTTGTGCGAGGTCTTGCCCTCGACATAGTCGACGCCGTTGATCTCGCGGCGGACGGATTGGTTCATCCACAAGCCCATGATGTTCTTGAGGAAACGGTAACGCTTGAGGTAGCCGCCCTCGTTGGTAAAGTTCTGCTTGCGAGCGAGCTCGTTGGTGATGGCGTGCTGGTTCTCAACGCCCAGCAGGCTCCATGTGCCGCTCGAGATATAGACGGCATTGTCATCCTTGGCGGGTACGGCCAGGAAGGCAGAGCCGGTGTCGTGCGTGGCGGGCAACACAACGGTCGCGGAGTAGCCGATCTTCTCGGAGATGTCGGCCGTGAGCTCACCGAGCACGGCGCTGGGCATGGTCGGCTCCAGGAAGATGCCCTGGGGAATACCAAAGCGCGAAAGGATCTCGGTGTCCCACGTGCACTTCTCGGCATCGAGCATACCGGTAGTGCTCGCGTTGGTGTACTCGTTGGCCTTGATGCCGGTCAGACGCCAGTTGAGATAGTCCGGGATCATCAGGAAGGTGCGAGCTGCCTCGAGCTGCTCGGGATGCTCGTTCTTGAGGGCGAGCAGCTGATAGAGCGTGTTGAAGGGCTGACGCTGAATGCCGGTACGGGCATAGACCTCGGCCGGATCCATAATTTGGTCGGCAACTTCGTAGATGCCGTCAGTGCGGGCATCGCGGTAGGCAACCGCATCGCCGACGATCTTGTTGTGCTCGTCGAGCAGCACGAAATCAACGCCCCAGGTATCGATACCGATGGTGGCCGGAGCCTGTCCGGTCTGATCCTCAACGGCGCGCAGGCCTGCGACAACATGGTCGAACAGAGCCTCAACGTCCCAGCAGTCGTGACCGCCTACGCGCTTCTGCTCGTTATCGAAGCGATAGACCTCCTGGTAGGACATCTTGCTGTCCTCGACCCAGCCAGCAAGAACGCGACCGCTCGAGGCACCGATATCGACCGCTGCGTAATGCTTGGACTCGATGCGACTCTCCATGTGCTCTCCCCTTATTGAAGCGGTTCATTTACAGTTTTCATTATTATTTGAACCGTTGCAATTTCAATATGAGTCAACCTTGTTCCTGTGAGCGGTTGTTATTAGACGGTAAACGGTAGTTTTTGATTGAAAAAGCTCCCAAATAAAAAGATACGGCCACCTGCGCTGAGCAGTTGACCGCATCTTTAAAATGTTATTGAAATGGCTCGGGTGCAAACGCTAGCGCACGGCCTTGACCGCCGCCATCAGATCGAATAGCGTATCGAGCACCGCCTCGCAGCCGTCCACCACGTCCTGCGGAAGCGGCACGATATCGGGGACGGCAAAGACATGGCAACCCGCCGTGATACCCGAGACGCAGCCGTTGCGCGAATCCTCGACCACGGCACATTCCTCGGGAGCAAAGCCCGCGCGCTCGCAGGCAAGCAGATACATCTCGGGGTCGGGCTTGCCGTGCACGACGTCCTCGCCGCAGGTCACCGTTTCAAACTTGTCAAAGAGGCCGACCATCTTAAGGTTGCGTTCTGCCGTGACATGGCGCGATGACGTCGCAAGGCCCACGTGATAGCCCGCAGCCAGCAGCTCGTCTATGCACTCGGCGGCGCCGGCCTTAAGCTCCAGGTCGGTCTTGACCATCTCGTCGCGAATCTCCTTGTGGCGATGATAGAGCGCCTCGGCGGTTTCTCTGCTGCCGTAATGCGCCTCAAGGATGTCCATGACATCGGGCAGCGTGCGACCGATAAACTGATGGATCAGCGCTTCATCAATCGCGACACCCAGCTCAGCAGCGGGCGCTTTCCATGCCTTGATGCCCAGACGCTCGGTATCGACCAGCGTTCCGTCCATGTCAAAAATAACAGCCTTGATCATATCGGTCCCCCATCGACTCTCGCTGTCGCATTGCCGAAACTCTACCGCATTTGGCAACTTGTATATAACGTATATACCATATTGCACTTTCGTTACATAGATAGAAGTCTTATGACAAGCAGTCCAGTAGGATTATAGTTTTCGACCGAGTACTCAACGATAAGGATCGTTTCATGATTTTAGACACCACGGCACCCGCAGAGGAGCTTCAAGACAAGCTATCGGCGCTCGAACAGCTGCTTTTGGCATACGGGCGCGTGGCTATCGGGTTTTCCGGCGGCGTTGACAGCAGCTTTTTGGCCGCCGTATGCGCCCGCATCATGCCTACCAATACCCTCCTCGTCCATCTCACCACGCCGCTCATCGGCACACCCGAGCAGGCTTCGTTTGAACGGTCCGTTGACGGGCAAACCGATGAGGGACCGCATTTTAAGCTCCCCGTGCTCAATCTTTCGGTCGATCAGCTGCAGCTCCCCCAGGTAGCCTGCAACGATGCCGACCGCTGCTACCACTGTAAGCGCGCCGGCTTTACCGCTATCGTCAACCACGCCAAGTCGCTCGGCTTTCCCACCGTCATCGATGGCAGCAATGCAAGCGATCGCGGTGACTACCGCCCCGGCATGCGTGCTGCGGAAGAGCTCGGCGTGCGCTCCCCTCTTATGGAGGTCGGCTTTACCAAGGACGAAGAGCGCGAGCTGCTTCGCGCATGGGGCTATCCCGTTTGGAACCTGCCGGCGGGAGCCTGCCTTGCCACGCGCGTCCCCACGGGCGAGGAACTTACGCGCGAGAAGGTCGATTTAATCCGCGCCTGCGAGGATTACCTGCACGATCTTGATCTGGCACAGGTACGCACGCGCTTGATCGGCGGCTGCATGCATATCGAGGCCGCTCCCGCAGATGTCGCAAAGATTGCCGCCCTCGGCGGTACCGCCGTCGACGACAAGGGCAAGACCCCGCTGCCCGCCGCTATCGAGTCCGCGCTGCGCGACCTAGGCTGCGGCCACATCTCCCCCGAGGTCACCCCCTACATCCACGGCAACATGAACCTGTAGGTTGCGCCGTTTTACAAACGGCGCAACTGCTCGGCGCTGCGCAGGCTCAACCTGAACACATAAATTGCCACCTTCCAAAAAGGGACAGGTTTATTTTGGCAGGTTTTATCTGGGGAAACGCCGAATAGCCCCACATTCACAACCGCCGCAGCTCCATATGAGGCAAATGAACCGGCGGCATTTGTCCCAAATCTTGAGTATTTGTTCGGCGGAGCCGCCTCAGCCGGCTCCTGCTAGACTGGTAGGTTCCCAACCATCCATCCAGGAGCCTCAATGCCGCGCAAATCCGCCTACAAGCAAGTACTTTCCATCGGCACCGCCGTGGTGCTGGGGTTTGCGCTGTTTACGGGATCGCTCGGCGGGGCGCCCAAGCTGCTCTCGCCGCAAAGCGATGAGCAGGCGGCGGCTCTGGCCGAGAAGCAAAGCGAGAGCCCCAACCGCACCGACGACGAAGCAGACCTGGTTGCCCGGCTCGAATCAGGAACAGCGAGCTCCTCGGACTCTCAAAATAGCCAAGACTCTGGCGATGGCTCCGAATCCACCGCGACCAACACCAACGGCAACGTTGCCTCCGCGGATAGTGCCGCCACCCCCATCGACGAGGTGGAAAACCCCGACCTCAACCGCGCCCGCGGCGTATATCTCAGCAGCATTCCCGACTACGCCGGCAACCCCTACGTTGCCCTTCGCGCCGACAGCACGCACCCGCTCGGCACGCCGTCGTTCACGCTCGATGAATACGAGCGCGCTACCGAAGAGGGCTGCTTTAAGAAGTTCTCCAAGCTCGACAGCTTAGGCCGCACCCGCAAAGCGCTCGCCTGCGTGGGTCCCGAGTCGCTCGGTCAAGGCAAGCGCGGGGATATCTCGCGTATTCACCCCGCCGGATGGCACCAGCAACGCTACGACTTTATTCCGGGTCAAAGCCTCTACAACCGTTGCCACCTCATCGCCTGGTCGCTCTGCGGCGAAAACGCCAATCGCAAGAATCTCCTCACCGGCACGCGCTATCTCAACGAAACGGGCATGCTGCCGTTTGAAGAGCAGATCCTCGACTACATCCACGACACAGGCAACCATGTGCTCTACCGCGTCACGCCCATGTACAACGAAGAGGAACTTGTCTGCCGTGGCGTGCGACTTGAGGCGCAATCGGTCGAGGACCACGGCAAGACCCTATGCTTCCATGTGTACTGCTACAACCTGCAGCCGCACGTGCAGATCGACTACGCCACCGGCCGCAACCAGGCATCCGGAGACTAGCGCCGACCAAGCTGCCCCAAAACCTAAAATGATCCGTTTTCCTCCGTCCCCCAGGGATCAAAAAGGGCCGCCCTGGATTGCCCAGAGCGGCCCTTGCACCGGCATGCATGTTGCAGGCAACGCCACACGCTACTTGGCGCGACCCTCCTCATAGCGCTCGACCAGCTTGGCCTGAACGTCATAAGGCACCTGCTCGTAGCCTGCAGGCTTCATGGTAAAGTCGCCCGTTCCGCGCGTGATGGAGCGCAGGCGCGTCGAATAATCCGTCAGCTCTGCCAGCGGCGCCTGGGCAATGACCACGGTGTCTCCGCGCTCATCGGTCTCCATGCCCGTCACGCGACCACGTGAGGCCGAGATGTCGCCCATCACGGCGCCGGCGTAGCTCTCGGGGATAGTCACCGTGATTTCCTCGATGGGCTCCAGCACCACCGGGTCGGCATCGGCGCATGCCTTGCGCAGGCCGATACGAGCCGCCGCGCGGAACGCCATCTCGTTGGAGTCGACGCTGTGATACGAGCCGTCGTACACAGCCACGCGAATGCCCGTGAGCGGGTAGCCGGCAATGATGCCGTCCTTCATGGTCTCCTGGACGCCCTTGTCCACGGCGGGAATCAGCGAGCGCGGAATGCGGCCGCCTACGACCTCATCCACAAACTCGTAGCCGTCGCTCGTGCCGTCGGGCCCAATAAGCGGCTCCACGCGCAGCCAGCAGTCGCCGTACTGACCGGCACCACCGGTCTGCTTCTTGTGGCGGCCCTGGGCGCTCGCCGTGCGGCGGATGGTCTCGCGATACGGAATGCGGATCGGCACGCTCTTGGCCACGACCTTGGTGCGATCCTCCAAACGGTTAAGCAACACCGAAACCTGCGCCTCACCCACGGCGGAGATGATAGTCTGCCCGGTCTCCTCGTCGCGGTCGATGCTCATGGTCGGATCGGCCTTGCATGCCTTCTCAATAAACGTGTAGAGCTTCTCTTCGTCGCCGCGATTCTCGGCCTCGATGGCGATGCGGTACTGAGAGTTGGGGAACTTAAACGCCGCAGCCTCGACCTTACCGGTAATGGAGAGCGTATCGCCCGTCTCGGCCGCCAGCTTGGGCGCCACGATGATGTCGCCGGCATAGGCGTGACCGACCTCGGTCATGTCGCGACCGCACATCACATACAGGTGAGCCAGACGATCGCTCTTGCGGGTACGCGCGTTGATCAGCTCAAGGCCCGGCTCAAGCGTACCCGTCAGCACCTTGATAAAGCTGATGCGACCCTGCTGCGGATCGGCCAGCGTCTTAAACACAAACGCCACCGGACGGTCATCGTCACTCGAGATCTTAAGCGAATCGCCGTCGATGAGCGGCATCTCGCCGTAGTCTGTCGGCGCCGGGAAGTACGTGGCGATGTCGTCCATCAGCGAGTTGACGCCCTGCTCCTTAATGCAATCGCCCGCAAAAACCGGCACAAAGATGCGCTCGGCGATCGCCTTCGACAGCAGGCCTTCAAGCTCCTCCTGCGTCAGCGTCTCCTCGCCTTCCAAGTATTTCATCATCAGCTCGTCGTCAGCCTCGGCCACCAGCTCGCACAGATGGTCATGGGCCTCCTCGGCCTGGGCACGATACTCCTCAGGAATCTCCGACTCAACGGCTTCGGCGCCGTTGCAATGGCGCGCCTTCATGCGCACCAGGTCGATGATGCCGTCAAAGTCCTCGCCCTCGCCCCAGGGAAGGGTCACGGCGCCCAGGCGCGTGCCAAAGCGCTCCTGCAGCAGGTCCATTGTGGTCGCAAAGCTGGCCTCGGAGCGCGACAGGCGGTTTACGAACACCGCACGCGCCAGACGCAGGTCCTCGGCGGCATACCAGAGCTTAACCGTCGTAGGCTGCGGGCCGGCCTCGGCGTCGACCACAAACAGAGCCGTCTCGCAGACGCTCATCGCGGCAAAGGCGTCGCCGATAAAATCGGGGTAGCACGGGGCATCGAGCACATTGATGCGCGCGCCCTTCCAGTCGATCGGCGCAATGGTCGTCGAGATGGAAAATGCACGCTTAACCTCTTCGGGGTCATAGTCGAGCGTGGGCTTGGTGCCGTCGTGGCCGCCCAGGCGGGCGGTCTTGCCGGAAAGGTGGAGCATGGCTTCGGCGAGTGAAGTCTTGCCCACCCCGCCTTGGCCTACGAGCACCACGTTCCTTACGTTACCGGTCTTGGGAGCACCCATGATGACCTCCTTGCAGGGCCGCGCGCAATGCGCGACGCCAACGGGGAGAGTTCGCGGTCGGTGCCATCCCGGGAGCAGCATGGTCGGCAGCCGAGCCGACTCACCCTCCAAATGTCCTATGCCACCACCCTACCCTCACGGGCGACCGTCCATGCACACCTTTCGGCACACGTATGAATACAGGCGGCGAGAGGAAGAGACAAGCTTGTGAGGCAATTATTGAACCCCGTCGATGTAAACAAAAAGCCGCCACAGACCGTAAGACCTGTGGCGGCTTCGCCTCAATAAATAGTTGAGTAAATACCTGAGCCTATCCCTCGATACGGCTCAAGAACTCACGCGTGCGCCGCTCGCGCGGATGGTCGATGACCTGCTCGGCAGGACCCTCCTCGACAATACGACCGCCGTCCATAAAGACCACGCGGTCGGCAACATCGCGCGCAAACTGCATCGCATGGGTCACGATCACCATCGTCATATTCTGCGCGGCAAGGTCCTTAATGACACGTAGCACCTCGGCCGTTAGCTCGGGATCGAGCGCCGAGGTCGGCTCGTCAAAGAACAAGATCTCCGGGTCGAGCGCCAGTGCGCGGGCGATACTCACACGCTGTTGCTGACCGCCCGAAAGCTCACACGGAACCTTATTCTCGTTGCCCATAAGCCCCATCTGAGCAATCAATTCATACGCACGAGCTTCCGCCTGCTCGCGCGGGCGCTTAAGCACGCGGATCGGCGCGTCGATGATGTTTTTCATCACGGTATAGTGCGGGAACAGATTGTAGTTCTGGAACACCAGGCCAAACCGCGAGCGCGCCTGTTTGGGCACGTCGCCTTTCGCATAGACCGCACCCGGCCCCGCGTCCGTCGCAACGGCAAGGTCGCCAAACGAAAGCGAGCCACCGTCGAGCGTCTCGAGCAGCGTAGCGCAGCGCAGCAGCGTGGACTTACCGCCACCCGAAGGCCCGATAATCGCCACGACCTCACCGCGCTTGACTTCGAGTGAGATATCCTTGAGCACCTCATTGCCGCCAAACGCCTTACGCGCGCTTTCGATTTTCATCACTGAGTTAGTCATGATAATAGTCCAGCTTCTTTTCGGCAGCGCCCAGCAGCATCTCGACCACAAAGTTAAAGACCCAGTAGATCAACGCCGCAATCGCAAACGGCACCATGCTCACCTGCGAGGCGACCAGCGCCTTGGCGGTCGAGAACATCTCACCCACGCCGATGGCGAACGCCAGCGACGTGTCCTTGACCAGTGTGATGATCTCGTTGCCCATCGCCGGCAGAATACGCTTGGCGACCTGCGGCATCACGATATACAGAAACGTCTGCAGACGCGAGTAGCCCAGCACCTCGGCGGCCTCATATTGACCGCGCGGAATCGACTGCAGGCCCGAGCGATAGATCTCGGCAAAGTAGCCGGCGTAGTTGATGATGAATGCCACGACGCACGCCGTCCATTTGGAATCGGGCGTGAGCGAGATGCCAAACACGTAGTACGGGGCAAAGTAGATGGCAAACATCTGCAGCATGAGCGGCGTACCGCGCATGACCGAGATATAGATGCGCGCAATCCAGCGGAGCGGCGCAATTTTACTCATGCGCATAAACGCCACGGGGATTCCCAGCGGAATCGACCCCAGCAGCGTCAGCACAAACAACTGCAAACTGACCAAGAATCCCTGGCCAAGCATCTGCATCATGACCTGAATAGACAACCTAAGCTCTCTTTCGCGACAACAGAACAGCAAACCCAATGCTAAAGCGGGTTTTCCAGGTGCTCGAGTTTGCCGTGAAAGAGGAGCGCCGCGTACTAAATGTACGCAAGCGACGGTTTGAACGGCAAAATCGAGTGCCTGGGAAAGCCGCTATTTCAGAACCCAGTTGTCGAAGGAAAGACCGTAATCTGCATACTTGTCGCACAGGTCCTTGACCGTACCGTCCTCGTAGAGTGCCTTGAGCGACTCGGTTACAGCATCGGCCGACTTGGTGTCGTCCTTCTTAAAGCCGACGGCGTAGTGCTCGCTGGACAGCGGCTTGTCGAGCTGCGTATAGGCATCGGGCTTGGCGGCAAGCTGATACTGGGCAATCGAAAGGTCGCAAGCCACGGCATCGACTGCACCACTCTCGAGCTGCATAAACGCCGTGTTGTACTCACCGATGGTATCGAGCGTGGCAAACGTCGCGGCCAGATCCTTCTGGTCGCCCTCGAGCACGTCCTGTGCGGCGGAATCAGTCTGGGTAATCACGGTCTTGCCGGCAAGATCGTCCCAGCTCTTGATACCCGCGTCCTTCTTGACCACCAGCACCTGCTCGTTGAGCATGTACGGCTCGGAGAACGTGTAGTCGTCCTCACGGCCCTCCATGGTAAAGCCGTTCCAGATGCAGTTGATGGCGCCCGAGTTAAGCAGCGTATCCTTGGCGTCCCAGTCGATGGCCTCGTACTTGACCTCCCAGCCCTGCTTATCGGCAACAGCCTTGGCCAGATCGAGATCAAAGCCGGTGTACTCGCCATCGTCGCCCACAAAGCCGTACGGAGGGTAGGACTTGTCAAAGCCCACCACGAGCTTCTTGGACTCCGCAGCGCCCTTCACATCCTTGGCCGCGGCAGAACCAGCAGCGGAGCCCTTGCCGGCACCACCGCCGCAGCCGACAAGACCAAGGCCAAGCACCGTGGCAAGCGAGCCGGCTAGACCAACAAACTGACGACGAGACATATCGGTATTCATGGTATTCCCCCTCGATAGCACTTTAGTTAGGTAAAGTGAGTCATGTAACGTTCAGAATCATACACTTTACCTTGATAGAGTACAAGGGAGGGTTTGCCCGGCGTGGGCGGGGAGCGGCGCGTAATTAAGTTTCCTGCTCTACAGTCCTGCGCAAGACGGAAAGCGCGCATGGAGCACTAGGTTGGAGCACCCGGAATGCCGGCAGCCGTCACGGTATTTAATTTGCTGCTCTACAGTCCTGCTCACGACGGAG
>URBP01000020.1 GCA_900546105.1 uncultured Collinsella sp. | reverse complement strand
TCCGTCGTGAGCAGGACTGTAGAGCAGGAAACTTCATCTGTGCCCGTCCCACGGAAAGCCGGCGGGGTAGACCGGTTAGATGGGTCTTTGATGCATGGGTGGTCTGTTGGTGGGCAAATGGGTATCATACTGTGGTTACTGCATCGACACTGCGATGCTTTGTTGTACGTTCCCGGCGGTCGGTTTGCCAGAAGCGCCCCGTCGGTTGTTCCAGACCCGTTTCGAAGAAAGGAAACCACACTAACCTATGGCAGCTAAAAAATCATCTCCCTTGAAGATCATCCCGCTCGGCGGCCTTGACGGCATCGGTAAGAACATGACGGTCTTCGAGTGCGGCGACGACATGGTGCTCGTCGACGCCGGCCTTATGTTCCCCGATGACTCCCAGCCCGGTATCGATCTGGTGCTTCCCGACTACACCTATGTTCTAGAGAACGAGGAGAAGCTCCGCGGTATCGTCGTCACCCACGGCCACGAGGACCACACCGGTTCGCTTCCGTATCTGCTGCAGGACCTCAACAATAAGGTGCCCATCTTCTCGAGTAAGCTGACGCTTGGCTTTATCGAGGGCAAGCTCTCCGAGTTTCGCATCCGCGCACCTAAGTTCCGCGAGGTCAAGGGCGGCAGCCATGTCAACCTCGGAGGCATCTCGCTCGACTTCTTCTCCATGACGCACTCCATCCCCGGCGCTCTGGGCGTGTTCATCCGCACCAATCAGGGCACCGTTATGCACACGGGCGACTTTAAGCTTGACCAGACGCCCATCGATGGTGTCACGCCCGACTATGCCGCTATCAGCCGCTTTGCCAAGCAGGGCATCGACCTGCTGCTTTCCGACTCTACCAACGCCACGGTTCCCGGCTTTACCAAGTCCGAGGCCGAGGTTGGCCCCAATCTGCTGCATGCCATCAAGAATGCTCCGGGCCGTGTGTTCGTCGCGTCGTTCTCGAGCCACATCCATCGTCTGCAGCAGATCTGTGACGCCGCTCGCAAGTGCGGCCGCAAGGTCGTCGTGACCGGTCGTTCCATGCTCACCAACACACGCGTGGCGCGCGAGCTCGGTTACCTCAACATCGATGATGCCGATATCATCGATGCCTTCGACATTGACAACCTGCCCGACGACAAGATTGTCGTCATGTGCACTGGTTCGCAGGGCGAGCCGCTGTCGGCCCTGTCCCGCATGGCCAACGGCGAGCACAAGACGCTCTCCATCCACGAGGGCGATACCGTTATTCTCTCGGCAACTCCTGTTCCCGGCAACGAGAAGGCCGTCCAGCAGGTCGTCAACAGCCTGGCCAAGCTCGGCTGCGACGTGTGGGATAAGAACCGCGCTCTCGTCCACGTCTCCGGTCACGGTAGCCAGGAGGAGCTCAAGCTCCTGATGGCCATGGCCAAGCCCACGTACTTTATGCCGGTTCACGGTGAGGCCGTGCATCTGCGCGCCCATGCTCAGCTGGCCCGCAAGATGGGTCTCAAGGACGATCATATCTTTATCCTCGATAACGGTGACACGCTCGAGATGCGCGGCGGTATCGTCAAGCGTGGTACGCCCGTCGAGTCCGGCGTCGTCTACGTCGACGGCCTGCGTATCGGCGATACCGACCCCATCGTCCTGCGCGATCGCCAGAAGCTCGCCAATGACGGTATGGTCACGGCCGTTGCTATCGTCTCGCTCAAGCACAAGAAGATCGAGGCTATCGAGTTCTCGGGTCGCGGCGTCTCGTTTGCCATCGACGACCAGTTCTCCGAGGATGCCTCCGCATCCATTATGAAGACGATCGAGAAGGGCAAGTTCAGCTTTACCAGCAGCGGCTCCGATGCCATTCGCAAGGCCGTGCGCGATTCGCTCTCCAACTTCATTTGGAGCCGTACGCGTACCCGTCCGATGATCATCCCGGTCGTCATGGAGGTTTAGTTTGGCGCGCGGATCTGCACAAAACGCCAAAGGCAATAAAGCCAACAACCAACCGGCATCTGCTAAGGGTGCCGGTTCCCATCTGCGTGCCAATAAGGGCCATGAGGCAGACTTCGACGATTTTGAGCCCTTGGTCGAGCCTTCGGCCAATCGCGATATCGCCGGTGTGGTCATCGCCGTTTTGGCGATCGCGTCCTTCATTGCCGTGATCTCTCCGGCAACAGCGCCCGTGACGGCTGCGGTTGCCGGTTTCTACCACCTGGGCTTTGGCCTGGGCGCCTACGTGCTGCCGATCGTCATCTTGCTGTTTGCCGCCACGCTCTTTTTGGGTGAGGACTCGCCGCTCAACGTGCGCTCTGTCGCGGGCGGCGCCGTGGTCTTTATCGCCGTCGTCTCCATTCTTTCGCTGATGGTGCCGGGCACGAGCGATTCGTGCGACCTTATGTTTACGCCGCAGAACCTTTCTGTGTCGGGCGGCTACATTGGCACCTTTATCGCAAGTGCCTTGCAAAACGCCCTGGGTAAACCTATCGCCATGGTTGTCTTGCTGGGGCTTGTCGTCGTTGGTTTGGTCATTATCGGCTTTTCGGTGGGTGGCGTTTTGCGCTCCGCACGCGATCGTGCGGCAGATTTTGCCGAACGCCGTCGTGCCGATGTCAACGCCAGCCCGTGGGGCGATGAAGAGGCCCTGTCTATTCCCGGCGTCGCTCGTCCGCACCTGAGCATTCTGCGCCAGAAGGGGACTGACGCCGCGGTGACCACGGTCATGGGTGGCGATGTCGACCCGGTTTTGGATGACAACGAGGACGATGACCCGTTTGTCGACGTATCCGAGTCGGTTGAAGCCGAGCGGGCCAAGACCACGCTGCTGCCGCGTCGCCATGTCAAGAAGGGCAAGGCTGCGCCTAAGCTCAATACGAGTGAGCCCGACCCGTCTTGGTCCGATAGCGAGATTGAGCTCACCGAGGGCGATGACGAGGACGACGAGGGTCCGATTGAGACCGCAAAGACAACTTTGCTGCCGCATCGCCATGCAAAGCGCGGCCAGGTAACCGGCCAGCTTTCGATGGAAGACGACTCCGATAAGATCGACGAGTCCGAGCCGCCGTTTGTCGTGAATCCCGTCTCGGCCGCACCTCAGATTCCCGACTTCCTGAAGCATCCCAAGGTTGCCGGTGCGCCTGCCACGAGTGCTATCGAATCGGCTGCGGCTCGTGATGGGGGAGTGGACGACGGCGCCGCAGATAACGAGGGCGAAGAAGAGGACGGCCTCAAGCTTCCGCCGCTCGAAATCCTGCATGCCAACCCGCAGTCGGCTTCCGCCGCGTCTTCGGACAAGGAGCTGGAGCAGACCGCTGAGTCACTGCAATCCACCTTGCTTGAGTTTGGCCGCAGTGCCCGCGTGGTCGGCTGGATCGCCGGCCCCACGGTGACGACCTTTAAACTGCAGCCCGGTGAGGGCGAGCGTGTGAGCAAAATTTCGAGCCTCGAGGACGATATCGCCCTCTCGCTCGCCGATGCGATAGCGCTTTCGCTCGCTGCCCAGTCGGTGCGTATCTTTGCCCCGATCCCCGGCACCTCGCTCGTGGGCATCGAGATTCCCAACCGCAAGCGCCAGAACGTCAATCTGGGCGACGTGCTGCCCTATGTGAAGGGCGGTCCGCTCGAGCTCGCCATCGGCCGCGACGCCGAGGGCACGCCGGTTGTCGCCGACCTCGCCAAGATGCCTCACCTGTTGATTGCCGGTACGACCGGTTCTGGTAAGTCGGTGATGATCAATTCCATCATCACGACATTGCTCATGCGCGCCCTTCCCGAGGACGTTCGCCTGATCATGGTCGACCCCAAGCGCGTCGAGCTTGCGGGCTATAACGGTCTGCCGCATCTCTATGTGCCCGTGGTGACCGAGCCCAAGCAGGCCGCGAGCGCTCTGCAATGGGCTGTGTCCGAGATGGAGCGTCGCCTGAAGGTCTTCGAGCGTCTCAACGTGCGTAAGATCTCGACCTACAACGAAAAGCAGGCTGCTGGCGAGTTTGAGCATTACGACAATCCGCCGCAAAAGATGCCCTACCTTGTCATTATCATTGACGAGCTTTCGGACCTGATGATGGTTGCCGGCAAGGATGTCGAGGCGTCGATCGTGCGTATCGCCCAGCTGGGCCGTGCCGCCGGTATCCACCTTATCGTGGCCACGCAGCGCCCCAGTTCCAACGTGGTGACGGGTCTCATCAAGGCCAATATCACCAACCGTATTGCTTTTAACGTCGCTACGGGTATCGATTCGCGCGTCATCATCGACCAGATGGGTGCCGAAAAGCTCACCGGTCTGGGCGATATGCTGTTCTCGAAGGTTGATTGGGGCAAGCCTCGCCGTATCCAGGGCTGCTTTGTCTCGGACGACGAAATCAACGAGATTGTCGAGTTCGTCAAGTCGCAGAGCGAGCCCGACTACCACGAGGAGATTCTGTCCGCCGTGGCGCCCGCTTCCATGTCCATGGCTGGTGGCGGCGGCATTGTCCGCACCGGAGTCGCCGAGCCGCAAGACGATGATCCGCTCATTTGGGAAGCCGCCCATATTGTGGTGGAATCGCAGCTGGGCTCCACATCTGGCCTGCAACGCCGCCTGAAGGTTGGCTATGCGCGTGCCGGGCGTATTATGGACATGCTGGAAGAAAAGGGTGTCGTCGGCCCGCCCGACGGTTCCAAGCCGCGCGAGGTCCTGTTGGACGAGGAGGGGCTTGCCGCGCTGGAATCTGTCGACGCCGAGATGGCACGTGAAGATCGTGAGTTTGGAGGATTCTGATGGCTGCACGCTTTGGTGACATGCTGCTCGAGCAGCGTCGCCGAATGGGCCTTTCCATTCAGCAGGTCGCCAACACCATCAAAATCAGGCCGCAGATCATCGAGTTTTTCGAGACCGGTAACTTTGCTTCGATGCCGCCGCGCGGCTATGCGCAGGGCATGATTTCGAGCTATGCTCGTTTTTTGGGCCTCAATCCGCGCGAGGTCGTCAATGCCTACTTTGACGAACTGATGGCATACGAACGCGAGACGTCGCAGCAGGGCGGTCGTTTCCAGGACGCCGCCGGCTACGTCAATTCGCGTTCCTCTGTCGATAACGGGCGCTTTCTGATGGTTCAGGGCGGTCGTTCGACTCGCTATGGACAGCGTCCTCAGCAGGCCGGTTATATTACCGAGACGGGTTCGGGCGAGGAGATTCGCTCGCAGCGTGACCGGTTCCGCAGTACGCCGATGCCCGAGGACCGTGCACTTCCCGCTGCCCGCGGCGTGGCGCGTGACCCTCGTGCCGGCTACGGCGACGGCGGCTATTCCGATCGCGGTCACCGTGGTATCTCCACCGGACGCTCTCGCAGTGGCTATGCGGACGCCGATACCACGCAGGTGACGCCGCGTCTTCGCTCTCAACCACAGCCGTATGGCCAGCGCTCTTCGGCTCCGCGTGCGGGCCAGCGTGGCTATCAAGGCCGCGGTGAACTTGCGCCCCGCTCGGGTCAGCGCAGCCTTCAGGGCCAGGGTGGCTATTGCGGCCGTTCCGATAGCAATCGTGGCCGTATGCCTCAGGGAGGCGGCCGCAGCAGTTCCAGTCGTGGACGCGGCGGTTCCCGTGCTCCTCAAAACAACGGGCTCGATCCGCGTATCGTCTACGCCGGTATCGGTGCCGTGGCGTTGCTGCTGATCGTGCTCATCGTGGTACTTCTGCGCGGCTGCGCATCTTCGACGCCCGAGACCACGCCCGAGACGCCCGCTGTTACCAAGACGACGACCAAGAAGTCTTCTAAGAAGACCGAAACGGTCGACGAGGACGAAGACACCGATGAGCCGACTGACGAGTCGACTGATTCGGACGCCGCCAAGACGACGGCCAAGAAGGAAGAGAACGAGGTCACAAAGGTTAAGGTCTCCGTTGCCAAGGGAAAGACCGCGTGGATTGAGGTCAAGGTCGACGGAAAGTCGGTCTATGGCGCTCAGGCGACTGGCCCCTTTGAGCAGGAGTACACGCCCGAGTCCTCGATCGAGATCACCACGTCCAAGCCTTCCGATGTCACCGTTACCAAGAACGGCGAAAAGGTCCGTTACGATACCAAGACCTCGGGTGTGGCGCGTGTGACGATCACCGTTCCCAAGAAGGAGACGACTGATTCCGAGAATGGTGAAAGTTCAAATGGTGCCGACACCACCGACGGCACCGATGCCCAGTCTACGGATGGCGCCGATGCCGCAACTGACGGCCAGACGCCCACCGATTCTACCGACTATTCGTACGATAGCTACTAAGCCGCTCGTACGCGAAAGGAAACATCATGGCTAAAGATTCCAGCTTCGACGTCGTGTCCGAGGTCAACATGCAAGAGGTCGACAACGCCTTCCAGCAGACCACGCGCGAGATTTCCCAGCGCTATGACCTGAAGGATTCCGGCGCCACGATCGAGCTTTCGAAGGGCGACAAGCTCTTTACAATCAACGCCCCGGCCGACTTTGTCTCCAAGCAGATCATCGATGTCCTGAGCTCCAAGCTCATCAAGCGCGGCATCGACCTCAAGGCTGTCTCGTGGGATGCCCCGCAGGCGGCATCGGGCGGCACCGTGCGCGTGCTCGGCCATATCGTCGAGGGTATCGACCAGGCGACCGCCAAGAAGATCAATAAGGACATCAAGGACCAAAAGCTCAAGGTCAAGGTGACCATCGAGGCCGAGAAGCTGCGTGTTTCCTCTGCTTCGAAGGACGCGTTGCAGACCGTTATCCAATTCCTGCGCGACCAGGACTACGGCCAGCCGCTGCAGTTCACCAACTACCGCTAATATCATTCGAAAGGACTGCTCTCCAACATGGATACACCGTTGGGCTCCGTGCTCTACATCACCCTCGGGTGCGCTAAGAACGAGGTTGACACCGACCGCATGCGTTCTCTTTTGACCGCCGCGGGCTACGAGGAGGCATTCGACCCACAGGATGCCGATATCGCCATCGTCAATACATGCTCGTTCCTCGCCTCCGCAACGTCCGAGAGCATCGAGACCACGCTCGAGCTCGCCAACGAGGTTCAGGACGGCGTTCGTTCTTGTCCCATCGTCATGTGCGGCTGTGTGCCGTCGCGCTATGGCGACGACCTGCCCGATGAACTGCCCGAGGTCTCTGCCTTTGTGAAGGCCGACGAGGAGGACGGCATCGTGGCGGTCATCGATGGCGTGCTGGGTGTCGAGCGTGTGATCGCTGCCTATATTCCGCAAGTCAAGCGCACTGTCGAGGGCGCCGTTGCTTACGTCAAGATTTCCGATGGCTGCAACCGCTTCTGCAGCTTCTGCATGATCCCCTATATTCGCGGTCGCTATCATTCGCGCAATGCCGAGAGCATTATCTCCGAGGTGCGCGACCTGGTTGCCGGCGGTGTGCGCGAGATCGTGCTGATCGGCCAGGACACGGGTATTTGGGGCACCGACTTTGCCGACGAAGACGTCACCGATGGCTCACCGCGCAATCTGGCGCAGCTGCTGCGCGCCGTCGCCGAGGCCGTGCGTCCGCAGAACGTCTGGGTCCGTGTGCTCTACCTGCAGCCCGAGGGCATGACCGACGAGCTTATCGATACGATTCGCGATACGCCCGAGGTGCTGCCCTATATCGATATCCCCGTGCAGCACTGCGACGCGCGCATCCTCAAGGCTATGCGCCGTTCTGGTTCGCGCCAGGAGCTCGAGGACCTGTTCCGCGATCTGCGCGAGCGCATCCCCGGCATCGTGATTCGTTCCACGGCCATGGTCGGCTTCCCGACCGAGACCGACGACGAGTTCCGCGATCTTATCGACTTTATGGACACCGTCGGCTTCGACTACACGAGCGTCTTTGCCTACTCGCAGGAGGAGGGCAGCCTGGCCGCCAAGATGGAGGGCCAGGTCGACGAAGAGGTCAAGCTCGAGCGCGCCCAAGAGGCCATGGACCTGGCCGAGTCGCTCGGTTTTGCTGCAACTGCCGCACATGTGGGCGAGCGCGCCCAGGTGATTGTCGACGGTATCGAAGAGACCGAGGACGGCGCTGAGCTGATCGGACATGCCTGGTTCCAGGCGCCTGATTCCGATGGCGCGGTGCATCTGGATGCCAGCGAGGCATCTGTGGGCGATATTCTGACGGTCGAGTTTACCGATAGCTTCTGCTATGAGCTTATCGGCCATGTTGTGGAGTAGGAGAGCGTCGTGGCAAACGAGAGCAATAAGGAACTGACGAGTGTTTGGACGCCCGCCAACATCGTGACGTGCGTTCGCATCGTCTTTATCCCGGTGTTCATGATCGTGTCGGCGCTTTCTCACACGAGTGTTGCCGGTACAGATTGGAGCACCTTCGACGGCCCGCTCGCCGCCGCTGCCTTCATTCTGTACGTCATCCTGTCGTGCACCGATAAGGTTGACGGCTACCTGGCGCGCTCGCGCAACGAGATTACCGACTTCGGTAAATTCTTGGACCCCATCGCCGACAAGCTGCTCGTATTCTCGGCCCTGCTGCTATTCTTGGACTTTGGTGCCGTGTCGGTTTGGTCCGTGTTCATCATCTTGTTCCGCGAGCTGCTGGTGAGCGCCCTGCGCATGGTTGCGAGTGCCGCCGGCGTTGTCGTTGCGGCCGATAAGCTCGGCAAGTACAAGACGGCGACCACGATGGTCTCCATCTGCGGTTACCTGTGCGTCTTTGCGATGGCCGGCTTGCACCTTGGCCCGCTGGCGCTGACGCTCGGCATCTACTCGGTGTCGCGTTTCCTGTACGCCGTTGCCGTTGTCCTGACCGTTATCTCGGGCGCCCAGTACTTCTGGAACTGCCGCAAGATCGTCTTTTCGGTCTAGGTCCTAGTGGGTATGACGGACTCTTTTGAGCAGATTTCCGCACATAACGAGGAGCTGGCGCGTCATATTGTCGAGCGCGCGAGCGCTCGGGGCGTGACGGTTTCGACGGCTGAGTCGCTGACAGCAGGTATGATCGCCTCGACGATTGCCGATATCCCGGGCGCCTCGGCGGTGCTGCGTGGCGGTGCGGTGACCTACTGCGATGAGATCAAGCATCGCGTTTTGGCTGTTGATCAGGAGACGCTCGACCGCTATACCGCGGTGTCGCATCAGACCGCGCGCGAGATGGCGGCGCGTTCGCTGGAGCTGTACCAGAGCGATATTGCAGTGAGCGCAACGGGTTATGCCGGCCCCGGCGGCGGCACTGAGGACGATCCGGCTGGCACTTTCTATATTGGCTGGGCGTATCGCGCGGCTGATGGGGAAGTGCCGGTCGTGGACTCTGTGCGCTGCCACTATGAGGGCGACCGTTCGTGTGTTCGTGCCCATGCGGTCGCGGAGGCATTGGGACGCATTGCCCTTGTGCTTAACTCTATGGAATAGACGTGTTTTAAGGGGCCTTAGGGCCCCTTAATTGTGGAGATAGGGACCCCTGACGAATTTAGCGTTTGCGCTGGTCATAGGTGTATTTTTGTCTTTCTTGTTTTTATTTGCCCCTTTGTGGTCAAGCATTTGGTCGGTGTTTGGTCGGCGTTTGGTTGGGTTTTGGAAAGACTGCCTGCATATGATTGGCCTGAACGGTTGACCACGAACAGCCGTTCGTTTATTATCGATGCAGGTTGTTAAGAGGAGGGCTATTCATGGCCAAGAATTCAGGTCCCGTACGTACCGTTCATGCTCGCACGACGGGTAAAGAGCGCGATGAGATGATCGCCACCACCAAGGCCGAGATCGAGAAGAAGTTCGGTCAAGGCTCCATCATGAGGTATGGTGACGGCGGCCCCGAGCTTGAGGTCGAGGCCATCCCCACGGGCGCTCTGGCACTCGATGCCGCGCTGGGTATCGGCGGTGTGCCGCGCGGCCGTATCGTCGAGATTTACGGTCCCGAGTCCTCCGGTAAGACGACGCTTTCGCTCGAGATCCTGGCCGAGGCCCAGGCAATGGGTGGCGTGGTGGCATTTATCGATGCCGAGCACGCGCTCGATCCCACGTATGCCGCGCGCATTGGCGTGGATATCGACGAGGTACTGATTTCCCAGCCCGATACGGGTGAGCAGGCGCTCGAGATTGTTGACATGCTCGTGCGTTCCGGCGCCATCGATGCTATCGTCGTCGACTCCGTCGCCGCGCTTACCCCGCGTGCCGAGATCGAGGGAGAGATCGGCGATACCACGGTCGGCTTGCAAGCTCGCCTGATGAGCCAGGCGCTCCGCAAGCTTGCCGGCTCGCTGTCCAAGTCCAACACGACGTGCATCTTCATTAACCAACTGCGTGAGAAGATCGGCGTCATGTTCGGCAACCCCGAGACCACGACGGGCGGCCGCGCCCTTAAGTTCTTCTCTTCGGTGCGTATCGACATTCGCCGCATCGACAGCATTAAGCTTAAGGATGAGGTTATCGGCAACCGCGTGCGCGCCAAGGTCGTTAAGAACAAGGTGGCAGCTCCGTTCCGTTCTGCTGAGTTCGACATCATGTACGGTACGGGCATCTCTAAGGAGGGCTCGATTCTGGACATGGCTGTCGAGTGCGGCATCTGCAAGAAGATGGGCTCCTGGTTTGCCTATGGCGAGGACAAGCTCGGCAACGGTCGCGAGGCCGCCAAGGCGTTCCTGCGCGAACACCCCGATTGCGCCGACGAGATTGAGCATAAGGTCCGCCTTGCCTGCGGGCTTGAGTTTGATGACGATGCTCCGTCCGAGGTCGAGCTGACCGATCAGCCTGCGCCTGAGGAGTTTGACGAGCTTTACGCCATCGATGGTTCCGCCATGCTCGATGATGACGACGAGTAGCGGTTACGCTCATGTCGTATACGGTGACCGAGGCCACGGTCGTTTTTCCCGATAAGAAGGCGGCCTCCTCGTTCTCGAGCGGGTATGCGTCCAAAAAGCCTTGCGCACATATCGATTGTGAGCTTGAGGGCGGTTTTGAGCGGTCCATTTGGATCCCCGTGCGGGTCGCGCGGCTGTATGTCAAAAACCGCCCCGATCTTCCCTGTGATTGGGATAACTTTCGTGAGGCGGTGCAGCTCATCGAGCGTAAATGTGCACTTACCATGGTGACCGAGATGTTATCGCGCCGCGACCATGCGACGGGTGAGGTCCGTGACAAGTTGGCTCGCTTCGGCTTTCACCAGCCCGCTATCGATTTCGCGGTCGAGCGCGCCACCGAGTATCGCTTTTTAGACGAGAACCGCTTTTGCTCGTACTTTATCGAGGAACGCAAGCGGCGTGGTTGGGGACAGCGTAAAATCGAGACCGAGCTCAAGCGCCGTCATGTCATGCTCGATGACATTCCCGGTTATCCCGAGGATTATTTTGCCGTCGAAGACGATTTGGCGCGTGCGTCAGCCCTGCTCGCCAAGCGGCGTGTTCCAGAGACGCGCGGATTCGAAAAACTGGTTCGGTTTTTGATGGGTAAGGGCTTCTCGTATCACATCGCCGCCGATGCCGTTAAGGCACGTCTCGATGCCGAACGTGAGGAATGTGCGGTTTAGGCGTATGCGTTTTGCGGCCCTGCCGTTCACCGCGTTTTAGCCGCCGTGCTGGGGCCATTTATTTGACAGTTGTTGTGGTTCAACGTACGATAAACACTGTCATTTGCTTTGTGATATGTGCTCATCTGTGATGAGTTTGTTTATATTTATCTGTATCCGACCCGCATAAGCTGCGCCCATATTACTCAAATGTCGCGAGCCGTTCGTAAGGACGGTTCGCTTTGTTGTGTAACGAATCCATAAAAAGGAGTGAGCATGCCTATCATCGCAGCGCTCGTTGGCATCGTTTTGGGTGCCATCGCCGCCATTGCCTACATGCGCACCGCCAAGCAGGGTAGTCTTCACGAGGCCGACGAAAAAATCCAGTCGGCACACGCACAGGCTGAGTCCCTGATCGGTGATGCTAAGCGTCAGGCCGAGACCCTCAAAAAAGAGGCTCTGCTCGAGGCTAAAGAGGAGATCATCAAGAACAAGCAGGCCGCTGAGGCCGAGGACAAGCAGCGTAAGAACGAGATTCGTACGCTCGAGAACCGCGTGATGCAGCGCGAGGAATCCCTCGATCGCCGCAACGACGCTCTCGACAAGCGCGAGCATCAGCTGTCCAGCCAGGCCGGTCAGGTCGAGAAGCGCTCCCGTGAGCTCGAGGAGCTCTGCGCAAAGCAGACCTCCGAGCTCGAGCGTATCGCCGACCTTACCCGCGAGGACGCCCACAAGGAGCTCCTCGATAAGGTTCGCGGCGAGGTCACCCACGAGGCCGCCACGATCATTCGTGAGTCCGAGCAGCAGGTTCGCGCCGAGTGCCACAAGACCGCCCAGGAGATTCTGTCTCTGGCGATTCAGCGCTGCGCTGCCGACCACACTGCCGAGGTCACCGTTACCTCCGTGCACATTCCCTCTGATGACCTCAAGGGCCGTATCATCGGTCGCGAGGGTCGCAACATCCGGACCTTCGAGCAGGTTTCCGGCGTCAACCTCGTGATCGACGACACGCCCGAGACCGTCGTTCTTTCGAGCTTCGACCCGGTCCGTCGTGAGACCGCCCGTGTCGCCCTCGAGAACCTCATCGCCGACGGCCG
This sequence comes from uncultured Collinsella sp., assembly GCA_900546105.1. Classification (GTDB taxonomy): domain Bacteria; phylum Actinomycetota; class Coriobacteriia; order Coriobacteriales; family Coriobacteriaceae; genus Collinsella. Next base: position 13,206 of record URBP01000020.1, on the reverse strand, counting down.
CATTCACCCTGCCCGTATCGAGGAGATGTATCACAAGGCCGCCGACCTGGTTCAGCAGCGCGTGCGCGAGGCTGGCGAGCAGGCTGCCTTCGATACCGGCATCCACGACCTGCACCCCGAGATCGTCAAGACCCTTGGTGCCCTGCGCTACCGTACCTCGTTTGGTCAGAACGTACTTCAGCACTCCCTCGAGGTCTCTGATCTGTGCGGCGTGATGGCTTCCGAGCTTGGCCTGGACGTTGTGACTGCCAAGCGCGCTGGCCTGCTGCACGACCTGGGCAAGGCAATCGACCATGACGTCGAGGGCCCGCATGCCGTCATCGGCGCCGAGCTGGCCCGCCGTTATGGCGAGAAGCCCGTTATCGTCCACGCTATCGAGGCTCACCATGCCGATGTCGACCCCAACACGGTGCTCGATGTCCTGGTGCAGGCCGCCGATGCTGTCTCTGCCTCTCGTCCCGGCGCCCGCCGCGAGTCGGCCGAGAACTACATCAAGCGCCTTGAGAAGCTCGAGGAGATCGCCAACTCTCACGACGGCGTCGAGCGCACCTATGCCATGCAGGCTGGTCGCGAGGTCCACGTCATGGTTCAGCCGGACAAGATCTCCGATGCCCAGTCCACGGTCCTGGCTCACGATATCGCCCATCAGATCGAGGAAGAGATGGAGTATCCCGGTCAGGTGCGCGTTGTCGTGATTCGCGAGAGCCGTGCCGTCGATATCGCTAAATAACATGAACGACGCGAACGAGCTCATCTCATTTATCGCGTCGATGTCGGGGGAGGGCAACCTTCGCGTCGAGGAAAACCTTGGCGAGGGGTATGTCCGCCTCCGCGTTTCGGAGGCCGAGCGGCGCCAGGCAAAGCACGACATTCAGCATGTCGAGGATATCGTCATCGAAATGCTCCGTAATGCTCGCGATGCCGGCGCCGACAAGGTCTATCTCGCCACGACCAAGGAAGACGGCGTCCGCACGCTTGTCTTTCTGGATAACGGTTCGGGCGTTCCGCAGGATATGCAAGAGCGAATCTTTGATGCCCGCGTTACCTCCAAGCTCGAGAGCATGAAGATGGACCGTTGGGGCGTTCACGGTCGTGGCATGGCATTGTTTTCGATCAAGCAGAACGCCGATGAGGCCCGTGTGGTCACGTCCGGTGTCGATCTTGGTTCAGCCTTTAAGGTGAGCGTCGCGGCCGACCGCCTCAGTGAGCGTGCCGATCAGTCCAGCTGGCCCCAGGCCGTCAAGGATGAGGACGGACGTTATGTCTGTGCTCGCGGTCCGCATAATATTATTCGCGCTGCATGTGAGTTTGCGCTCGAGGAGTTGCGTGGTTGCGATGTCTATCTTGGTTCTCCGTCTGAGATTGCCGCGACCCTTTATGCTCAGGCGTCAAGCCGGCTTGATACGTCTCGTCTCCTGTTCATTGATGACGAGAGCGAGCTTCCGGTTGTCGATCGTTTAGGCCTTGCTTCTGATGCCGAGAACTTTATCCGTATTTGTTCGGGTTTGGGTCTTGAGATGTCCGAGCGCACGGCCCATCGCATTTTGGCAGGGCAGATTAAGCCCGTTCGCGGTGTGACCGCGCGTCTGCTGCGCGAGCGTGATTCGTCCTCGCATGCGCCGGCTCCTGTCGATCTCGCGAAGGATCGTCGCGGGCTACGTATTGCCAAGGATGACATGGCACAGTTTTCGCGCGCTGTGGAACGCGACTTTAATGACCTTGCCACCCGGTACTATCTCAACCTTTGCGGCGACCCAAAGATTCGTGTTTCGCGTGATCGAATCACCGTGACCTTTGATCTTGCCAAAGAGGAATAGTGCCTTTACCGAGTCCACTCGGTACGATACAGTTATTGCAGTTAAAACGTACTTTTAAATGCAGGAGTTTCTTCATGGATTGCCTGAAGGTATCAAGCAAATCATCGCCCGCGTCCGTTGCCGGCGCCATCGCCGGCATGGTCAAGGATGGTGTACCCGTCAACATCCAGTGTGTCGGCGCCGGTGCCGTCAACCAGGCTATTAAGGCCGTTGCTATCGCGCGCGGTTTTTTGATTCCAACCGGTTTTGATATTTCCTGCGCGCCCGTGTTCTCCGACATCCTCATTAACGGGGAGTCGCGCACGGCCATCCGCCTTTCTATCTACGTTCACCAGATCAATCGAGCTGCTATGGATAACGTCGTCATGGATGATGTTAAGCCTGTGGCATAGCTTCTGCTTGCCTTGTTTCGCTCCCCATCGTTAGGACTTATGCACATGGACCAGCGTTCCGTACGCGATATTCTTGCCGGTAAAACCTACTTTATCCGCACCTTTGGCTGCCAGATGAATCAGCACGACTCCGAGCGTGTGAGCGGTCTGCTTGATTCGTATGGCTGCCTCATGGCGCTCGATCCCGCGCATGCCGATATCGTTGTCTTCATGACGTGCTGCGTGCGCGAGGCCGCCGATACTCGCCTGTACGGTCAGTGCAATTCCTGCAAAAGCCTGCCGCCTTCGCCTTCGGGCAAGCGCGTGGTTGCCGTTGGCGGTTGCATCGCGCAGCGCGATGGCGAGGGCCTGCTCACCAACGTCGATAACGTCAATGTCATCTTTGGCACGCATTCCATTGCACATGTGGCCGAGCTCATTGCCGAGGCGTTCCTTGATGGTAAGCGTCATATCCGCACCAATGAGCATGAGGATACGGACGCCATGAGCATGCCGTGGCATCGCGAGACCCAGTATCACGCCTGGGTGCCCATCATGACAGGCTGCAATAATTTCTGCACCTATTGCATCGTGCCGTACGTACGCGGTCGCGAAAAGAGCCGCCCCTTCGAGGAGATTGTCGACGAGGTGACCGGTCTGGTGCGCCAGGGCGTGCGTGAGATTACGCTGCTGGGCCAAAACGTTAACTCATATGGTCGCGATCTGTTTGGCAAGCCGCGTTTTGCCGATTTGCTGCGTGCCGTGGGCGATACGGGTGTGGAGCGTATCTTCTTTACGTCTTCGCATCCTAAGGACCTGCTGCCCGAGACCATCGACGCCATGGCCGAGACGCCTGCCGTAATGCCGCAACTGCACCTGGCCGTCCAGTCAGGTTCGACGCGGATCCTCAAAGAGATGAATCGCCGTTATACACGCGAGGACTATCTGGGCCTGGTCGATCGCATTCGCAACCGCATGCCCGATATCGCGCTCTCGACCGACATTATCGTTGGCTTCCCGGGCGAGACTGAAGAAGACTTTGAGCAGACGCTCTCGCTTGCTGAGACGGTCCGCTATGCTCAGGCCTATACCTTCATCTATTCCAAGCGTGCCGGTACCCCGGCCGCCGAGATTGACGATCCTACGCCGCATGAGGTTATTCTCGAGCGCTTCAACCGTCTGGTGAAAGTTATCGAGACTACAGCGCACGAGTATAACCAGGGTGAGCTCCATACCGTTGTGCCGGCGCATATTGAGGGTACGAGCAAAAAGAATGACGCGGTGCTGCTGGGCAAGAGTCCTAAGAATCAGACAGTTCATGCACCGATTCCCGAGGGCTACAGCATCGATCAGCTGGTTGGCAAGATTGTCGATGTTGACATCGACGTTGCCAAGACGTGGTATCTGTCCGGATCCGTTGTGGGCGAGCCGCGCTAATGATTTCTCCCGGGGCAGGCCTTTCCGCCGTTGCGATTGTCGGTCCGACCGCGGTTGGCAAAAGTGATGCCGCAGATCGTTTGGCGGCTCGCCTTTCGTCGGAAGTGCTGTCGTGTGATGCGATGCAAATCTATCGAGGCATGGATATCGGTACTGCCAAGATGGCACCCGAGGAATGCACGGTGCCGCTACGCCTGGTCGATATTGTTGAACCGGGCTTTGCATATTCTGCGGCGCTGTATCAGGCAGACGCTCGTGTACATGTTGAGCGCTTGCTGGGCGAGGGCCGCCTACCGGTGTTTTGCGGGGGTACAGGCCTGTATCTCAAGGCCGCCCTGGATGAGATGGATTTTCCCTCGGGCGAGCTTGAGGACGATCGCCGCGCAGGGTATCAGGAGCTTGCCGAGCGCATAGGCGAGGAAGCGCTGCACGCGTTGCTTGCCGAGCGTGACCCCGAGTCCGCTGCGGTCATCCACCCCCATAATGTTCGTCGTGTGATTCGCGCGCTCGAAATGCATGATGATGGCGTATCCTACGCGCAGCAAAAGTCGCAGTTTAGTGTTCCGCGCGAGCATTATCACGCTCTGTGGTTTGGATTGTTGCGTAATCGCGAGGCGCTTTACGAGCGTATTAACCTACGCGTCGATTTGATGTTTGAGCAGGGTCTAGTTGATGAGGTTCGCGGTCTTATGGACCAGGGGCTGGGAGATGCCCTGACTTCGATGCAGGCGATTGGCTATAAAGAGATTATCGATGCCTTTGACGGCGTGATTTCTATGGATGAGGCTCGCGAACTCATCAAGATGCGTTCGCGTCGCTATGCCAAGCGTCAGCTTTCGTGGTTTAAACGCGATGACCGCATCGTGTGGTTCGATATGGACGAGTTTACGATCGATGAGGTCGTTGAGGATATCCTTCACCGTATCGAGGTGGCCTAATGGCTCGGTTTCCCCTCGTTCCCACGGCGCCTGAGCCCGAACGTGCCGTTCTTGTCGGAGTTGAGTGGCGCGATAACGCCTGGCCGCTCGATCGTTCGCTTGACGAGCTTGAGCGTCTGGCCCATACAGCTGGCGCCCAGTGCGTGGCGCGTTTGTCACAGCGTCTGGTTAAGCCGTATCCAAAATCGTTTATTGGCTCCGGTAAGGTTGAGGAGCTTTGCGGGCTCGTACATCGAATGGATGCTGATGTCGTTATCTTCGATGACGATTTAACGCCCTCGCAGCAGTCTTATCTGGAGAAAGCCGTGGGCGAACCGGTTAAAATTATCGACCGTACGGCGTTGATTCTCGATATCTTTGGCCTGCACGCTCAGACCCGTGAGGGCCGCCTGCAGGTGCAGCTAGCCCAATTGCAGTATCTGTTGCCCCGTTTGCGCGGTATGTGGAGTCATCTTGCTAAAGAGCAGACACGCGGTGGCATTGGTTCGCGCTTTGGCCAGGGTGAAAGCCAGCTCGAGGTTGACCGACGTTTGATTCGCAACAAGATTGCCGCGCTTCGTCGCGAGCTTAAGCAGGTTGAACAGCGTCGCGATGTCCAGTCAAAGAGCCGTATCGAGTCGCCGGCGTTTCGCGTTGCCTTAGCCGGTTATACCAATGCCGGTAAGTCGACGTTGCTCAATCGTCTGACCGGGTCTACGGTGCTTTCACAGGATAAATTGTTTGCCACGCTCGATCCGACGACGCGCTCGTATCGCTTGCCCGGTGGTCGTGGCATGACCATTACCGATACCGTTGGCTTTATTCAAGAGCTACCGCATGGTCTCGTTGATGCCTTTAAGTCCACGCTGTCTGAGGTCCTTGGTGCCGACCTGATCCTTAAAGTTGTGGATGCCTCTGACGAGGATTACGAGCGCCAGCTCGAGGCAGTCGATCGCGTTCTTGACGAGATTGGTGCCGGCGAGCGTTTGACGCTTACGGTGTTCAATAAAATCGACCTACTCGATAGCGTCGATCGATTGAGTTTCCATCGTCGCTATCCCGAGGCCGTGCTGTTCTCGGCCCAGACGGGTGAGGGGCTTGACGATCTCGTCGACCGTATTGCCCGTGAGGCGGCTGCCACCGATGTGTTGCTCTCTGCTGATATCCCGTATCGCGAGGGCGCCCTCATCACGCTGGTGCATGAGCAGGGAACCCTTCTGCATGAGGAATATCTAGAGGACGGCGTTCGCATTGTGGCGAAGTTGCCGGCCCGAATCGCACCGCGTCTTGAGCGCTATCGTACGGAATAAACGAGTTCTAGTACGCCTAGGATGACAGGCTGATGGAGCAGGTAGAACGGTAAGGCATGCCGACCGAGGACTGCGATCGCCGGGACGGGATTGGCGTATGCCCATGCTGGCGCTTCGAGGCTTGATGCTTGTGCTGCCCGGGCAGCAAAAAAGCCGGTAAGGTACATAAAGATAAACGGAATGAGCGGATAGTAGTCTCCCGAAACAAAATCCGGGCTCGGGAATCCAAGCCATGCCAGGTAGGGGAGTGGGTAGACCGCTTTTGGAATGCCCCAGGTGAGGGCAAAAAGAACAAGGCACGCCGCGATGCCCCATGAACCCGGTAATTTTTGGAGTAACGGACGGGGGAGTGCAAGCCGCCATGCAATAAATGATGCCAAAGTTTACCGAATCGTCGACTGATACCAGTGTAGTTGCAATCCATACGATCAAGGCTGCGGTCGCGTATTTGAGGGCGCGCTTAACGTTATTGCGCGAGAGCGTGCACATCCAACCGGCGATAAACAAAAATACCCAGCTGATACTAGCGCGCCAGATATCCTGGAAAACCGTTTCGGTAAACCATGGCATATCCCATCCATATAGGTAGGCCAAATCGTAGCAGGCGTGAAAACCTGCCATCGACAGCATCGTAAACCCGCGGACGGTATCAAATATGGTGATGCGTTTTTGCATTACGAGAACCGGCGCATTAAACCGACAACCTTACCCAAAATAACGGGGTTCGTCGCATAGATGGGCTCCATGGTGTCGTTCTCGGGCTGCAGTCGCACGCGCCCCTGCTCCTTGTAGAACGTCTTGACGGTCGCCGAGCCATCGATCATGGCCACGACGATTTCGCCGTTCATGGCGCTCTTTTGCTCGCGAACGATAATGTAGTCACCATTGAAGATACCGACGTTGATCATTGAACTCCCATGCACCTCAAGGATAAAGGAGCCCTGGTCTGTGGCGATTTCGGTCGGGATGGTAAAGGTGTCCTCGATATTTTGCTCGGCCAGAATGGGAATCCCGGCCGCGACGCGACCGACAAGCGGCAGCGAGACCGTTCCGCGGGGCGCTGTGGGTTCATCGGATTTGGAAATCGAGACAGAAGATCCGTCCTCATCAAAGAGCTCTAGGGCGCGAGGCTTGGTGGCATCGCGCTTGAGCAGCCCTCGAGCCTCCAGGGCAGAGAGGTGAGCGTGCACCGTGCTGGGGGAGGAGAGGCCTACGGCAGATGCCATCTCGCGCACACTGGGCGGATAGCCCTTCTCCTGCTGATATTCCTTGATGAAGTCGTAAATCTGCTGCTGACGCTTGGTAATTTTGCGAGCCATCAGAGGATCCTCTCTGCCAATGTCAAACAAATGTTCGATTTTGCTTGACAGGAACAACTGTTCGAAGATAATAATAACCGAACATTCGTTCTCGCGCTAGACGTTTTTTGTCCGCGCGGCTTGATAAAACTGTTCTCAGCAAAACACGCGAGAGGAGAACATGATGAACGCAACGGATATGGTCCAGGGAAACCTCGCCCTTAAGCTCGAGACGCCTACTGCGCCGGTTTTCACGGTTGTCAAAGGCGGCCGATCTGGTTTCCAAACATTGCCTGGTAAGCCCGTCCGCAGCCGGTGCGTCGCCACGACTTCGGCTCCTGTTGCCCTAAAGGCCTCGACGATTGTCGCTCTTGCCGTTGCGCTCACGCTCTTCTTTGTACTTGCCACCTCGATCTTCAGCGCACGTCACGCCGCATATGCCGAGTCGGTATCCAACGTTACCTACGAGACCGTCCGTGTTCAGCCAGGCGATTCCTTGTGGTCGCTTGCCCAGGAGCATCCGATTGAGGGCCTTTCCACACAGGAAACCTCTGATATGATCCGCAACGTCAATCACCTGGAGCATGGCTCGCTCGATGCCGGTGCGCATCTTAAAGTTCCCGCACGTTCCTAAGATTTATGTACCGTCGCATGGTACCCTTGTAATCGTTTTAGAGGAGGTACCATGCGCTGTCCCAAATGCGGCAAGGCACATACTCGCGTCGTTGATTCCCGCTTGCAGGAATCTAATAACACCATCAAGCGCCGTCGCGAATGCTGCTCATGCAATTATCGCTTTACGACATTTGAGCGTTGTGAAGACCCTATCGAGGTCATTAAGTCAGACGGAACCAAGCAACGGTTCGATCGCAATAAGCTGCTGGTCGGTTTGATGCGCGCCACGATCAAGCGAGATATCGACGCTAAAAAGCTCAACGAGATCATTGACGATATTGAGGTCGAGCTTCGCTCCCGTACGCTCACGGCCGTTACGTCTCATGAGTTGGGCGATATGGTTCTTAAGCGGTTGGCCAAGATCGATAAAGTTGCCTACATCCGCTTTGCCTCGGTCTATCGCGATTTCAAAGACGTCGATGAGTTTTTGCAAGAGCTCGACAAGCTAAGGTGATTTCATGTCCAACATTACCGTTAACATTAAGCGTCTCGACCCAGCCGTCGAGCTTCCCAAATACGCCCATCCTACGGATGCCGGCCTGGACCTGCGTTCCAACGAGGATTGCATTCTGAAGCCCTTTGAGCGTCGTCTGGTCTCCACGGGCCTAGCTATCGCCCTGCCCGACGGCTATGCCGGCTTCGTCCAGCCCCGCAGTGGCCTGGCCATCAAGCAAGGCCTGTCTATAGTCAACACGCCGGGCCTCATCGATGCCCACTACCGAGGAGAGCTCAAAGTCATCCTCATCAACCTGGACCCCACGAACAACATCCAAATCAACAAAGGCGACCGCATCGCCCAACTTGTCATCCAAGAAGTCCCCACGGTCAACCTCATAGAGGTAGAAGAGCTAGACGAAACAGACCGAGGAAAAGGAGGCTTCGGCTCCAGCGGCATCGCTTAATCATTTTCAACATGTAGGGTCGGCCTCTCACCCGGGGCCCACACATATCATTCCATGCTCAAACATTCTCGCTTCGCTTCGCTCGCTGCGAAACTGCGCGTGGAACGATATGTGTGAGAGGCAGGCGGGCGGCTACTCGCTTGAAAAAAATAATTACATTCTAGTAAGCCAATGCGACAAAGGAACAATCCCTTTGTCGCATTGGCTGTCTGTATTTAGAATTTCCGGTTTCGCCTTTGCAGGTTCTAGTGGTGGGGAATCTGGGATTAGCCGCTAGCGCGTAAACGCAGCTCTCCCGTGGGAGGGCCCTATATATCGTCCCGCGCGCAGTTTCGCAGCAACGCGAGAATGTTTGAGCACGGGATGATATATAGGGCCCTCCCACGGGAGAGCGGACAGTCCGTCCTACCTGATATGCGCGGGTTTTCCGCCCCAGTAGAAGCGGCAGAAGGCTCGTTTGCGCTTTTGGGGTTTGCCTACGAATTCCATGGTGGCGATGGCAATGTCCTCGGCTGCGCGGGGACGGCGCAGTACTTCGCCATTGATGAGCAATGCCTTGAGCGACTCGGGATGATCATGGAGATGGCGCAACGTCACGATGAGCTCTCGTGCCGTGGTGACGTGCATGCTGGCGCCCATGCCGGTGAGCATAGTGGTGTTGGCCTTTTCCTGGCCATAGGACTTGCCCAGTAGAATCATCGGCAGGTGTGCGCACAGGCATTCGGTAACAGTGAGTCCGCCCGATTTGAGAATTGCAAGGTCACAGCCGTGCATAAGCGCTGCCATGTCATCGACGTAGTCAAGAACCGTGACGTTCTCGAGTTTCATGGCATCGAAAAGCGTTTTGAGACGGGTGGCATATTCGGTATCCTTGCCCGGCAAAAAGACAAAGTGCATGTCCTCGAAGCTGCGCAGGAAGGGGAGGGTGCGGTCCATCTCCGCGCGAAAGCGAACGTACGGTTGAGGCAAACTGGCGCCGGCCATCACCAGCACAACTAGCTTGTCTGTGGGGAGATTGAACTTCTCGAGTTCTTCCTCGCGGTTGTAGTCCGTATCAAACCCGGCGCGAATGGGGATGCCCGTAATGCGGATGTTGGTCTCGGGAACCTTACGGGGACGGAGTGTCTCGGCCATAAACTCGTTTGCCACACAGAATAGGTCGGTGTCCTTATGGGGCCACCAACCCTCGACCTCGTAATCGGTCGGAACGCAAATGACGGGATAGTCGATGCCCGTAATGACGCGCGCTCCGACGGCGACGTTGGCTGCCGTGATATGTGTGGCTACCACGGCAATGGGCCTGCGAGTTCGAACGTATTCGTTAAATGCGGGGAACATGATGCGCGACCATGCCGTGCCACCGCCCCAAAGCAGGTGTCCGGTAAGGGTATAACGCCAGGTCAAGTCATAAATTGGGCGCGTGGCGCCGGTAAATGAGGCGGCCGTTTTGTTGCCGTCGAATTTTATGCGTCCAAAATCAAGGATATCGAGCACTTCAATCTCAATATCCTCGGGGATGCCATTGGTGCCGCGGATGAGGTCGAATGCCTGCGCAATCGCATTTGCGGCGGCCTTGTGGCCCGAGCCGACCGAGGCGTGCACGATGGTCACGAGAGGTTTTTGCTGAGCCAAGAGCCCGGTTTGCTCCGATTGGGGAGTGCTGTGCTTGAGCAGGGGAGCGTCTTCGCTCGTCTGCGTCTGATCCATCGATAACTCCCCTTCGACGTTGTAACACGGATTTATCATTGTAGTGCATGAGTGTCACGTTCACGTAAATTTGGGTATGAGCGCAAAGAACGACAACGTTTTGACGAGAGGACTCTTCATGACTACCGATCAGACGATCGATGTTGCGATTATCGGCGGCGGTCCCGCGGGCTATGCTGCCGCCATTTATGCGGCGCGCGCCAACCTGACGACGACTGTCCTTGAGCAGGGCATGTCGGGCGGACAGATCGCCACATCCAACGAGATTGAGAATTATCCTGGCATTCCGCTGCTGAGCGGTGTCGAACTTGGTGAGCGGTTCCAACAGCATGCTGAAAGCCTGGGGGCTCAGGTTGAATGGAGTATGGTGACGGGCGTCGATTACGATGCCGATGCGGCTCAATTTACCATCCATCATGATATAGGCGACATAGCAGCCAAGAGCGTCATTGCGTGCATGGGCGCCACGCCGCGTCCTGCGGGTTTTGTCGGCGAGGACACGTATCGCGGTCGTGGCGTTTCGTACTGCGCGACGTGTGACGGCATGTTCTTCCGTGGCAAACAGGTCTTTGTTATCGGAGGCGGCAATTCAGCATGCGAGGAGGCACTGTTCCTGTCCGACATTGCCAGCAGCGTGACTATCGTGCTGCGTCGCGATCAGTTCCGTGTACCCGAGGGCGTTGTGAATAAAGTTCTTGCTAAGGACAATATTTCAGTTAGGTACCAAACTAGTATTGTTGAGCTTTCTGGTGGAGCGATGCCCACGACAATTATGTTCAAGGACAATGCGAGCGGCAAGACGTATGCCGAGACCTTTGAACCTGGCTCGTTTGGCATTTTTGTCTTTGCTGGCACGCAACCTCATTCCGAGCTTGTTGAGCATCTAGTCGATCTGGCTCCCGACGGCGGCATTGTTACCGATGATTCGATGGCCACCCGTACGCCCGGCTTATTCGCAGCCGGCGATATCCGTTCCAAGCGTTTACGTCAGGTTGTGACTGCCGTTTCGGACGGAGCTATAGCGGCAACCAGCGCATATACTTTCTTACGCGGATAAGTACGATAATATATCTTATGTAAGGTTGCTATCTTAAAACATAGTGGTTGGACGGTGCATCAGTGTGCTGTCCAACCACTTTTACTTAGCGGTTATGTGGTATACAAAACTAGATAATCTAGAATACAATATAGAAAATGAACGGAGGCCTCTTATGAACCACGTCAAACATGTTATCCCGATGTCCGATACATCGGTCAGCATTAAGCCGGAGGATATTCAGCCGACGGTGCTGCCGGATGCATTTATTCAGTCCGATATGGTGGGTAAACTCAACGCGTTGAGCCTGCCACGCTATGATCAGCTGCCCAACGTAACGCTCTATCGCGATCAGGTTATTGAATATGTCGCGCTGTGGATGGAGCCGCTTTCGATTTGCGTTGAGCAGCCCGTAATTACGCCTTCGATGATCAATAACTACGTGAAGGTCGGCCTCGTTCCTGCTCCGGTTAAAAAACAGTATGGCCGTGAGCAGATTGCGCGTCTCATCGCTATTTGTATCTTTAAGCAGGTGCTGCCCATCGCTGCGGTTCAGGCGCTCTTTAATATTCAGCGCTTGAGCTACGACGCTCCGACGGCTTTCGATTATGTTGTCGATCAGCTCGAGGCATCGATTCGTGCGGCGTTTTCTGTTGAGCAGACTCCCGTGCCCGATACCGCACATCAGGTTACGCGCGAATCGCTGCTCGTGCGCAGTGCGGTATCGTCCTTCGTTTCGAAGGCGTATCTGATGAGCTATCTCAAGTTCAATGGGTTTAATAGCTAACCGAGGTATAAGACGGGCGGGATAAAGAGCCAATGGCTCCTTATCCCGCCCGTAGATTTGTCTAGTTGGATATTATCGGCCCGACGCCACGCCCATACCGTAGCCGATAATGAGGCCGTGCATCTCGGCATAGTATGAATCTAGCCCGTTACAGGGCATGATAATCGTCTTGGAGCCGGGCCAATGCTCCACAATGCGGCTGGCAAGTGCCTGGGCGCCCGCCTCATTCTCAACATGGTCGATAACGACCTCACCGCCGGTAAAGCCTTCGGCCTCCATGGTATCGACAATCTTGCCAAGCATCTTCTTTTCGCCTCGGGTGTGACCAACGAGCTTAATCTCCCCCGCCTCGCTTGCTGTGCCTAAAACTCGAATGTTGAGTTTATTGGCGATGACTCCAGCCGCCTTGGGGATACGTCCGGCCTTGGAGAGATTTTCGTAATTGCACAGGCTAAAGAGGATCTTGCTGTTCTGTTCCAGCTCATCAAAATAGCCGCAGGCTTCTTCAAATGAAACGTCTGGATTGCTTGCGAGATAGCGGTCGAACAGCAGGAAGATCAGGTCCATTTTGCCGCCTGCTCCGCGTGAATTGACCAAATGAATCTGACGGTTGGGCTCTTCGGCAAGCACCATGTCACGCGCGGTGGCCGCGGCATTGTAGCTTCCCGAGACGCCCTCGGAGATGGGCATGCAAAACGTCTTGTCAGCGAGCTTAAAGAGCTCAGCCCACTCCCCTACGCTTGGGCAGGCGCTCGATGATGCGCCGGCTTCCGATTGAATGGCAACATTAAGCTCGTGAACATCGAGCGAGAGGTCGTCAACGAATTCACGCTCCCCCACTCGGATCTTAAGGGGTGCAAATGCAAAGGTGGTATGAGGTGCGGTTGGTTGCCAATCGCGAAGATTGCAGCTCGAATCGGAGATAAGTGCCCAGCTCATTGAGGGTCCT
>URBP01000019.1 GCA_900546105.1 uncultured Collinsella sp. | reverse complement strand
CGTGGGGTAAAAACAAAGCAGGCTCGAAGGCCTGCTTTGGAATTAACTGGCGGAGAGTCAGGGATTTGAACCCTGGAGACGCTTTTGACGCCTACACGATTTCCAATCGTGCTCCTTCGGCCACTCGGACAACTCTCCGTTAAATGCGAAAGTCAGTATACACGAGGAATCGCAAAGTGCAAACAGAAAAGTTGGCATTTTTTAAAACGCTTGGCCGTGCTTGGCGCTGCAGTGGGGCTTGAGGTGCCAAAAAACGGCTTCCGACCAGCGTGGTTGATCAACTCAATTGTTCAAAAAAGGTATTCATAAGCGACTTGGCAATGAATTTAAAAATCTTTGGGTGGTGCTGTGGGCCACTGGTATGCATTTTGCGACCACAGCCTTGTGCCCGTTGACCTGCGGCTTGGCTCAGCTTGTCCCCACGGCACCGTATCTTGTCAACAGATCCGTCAAGCTTTTGGTCAGCATTTGGTTGGAATGCGCATGAAACGTCGTGTGAGTATGGGCATATGTGGAGGTCATGAGGTTGTAACTGCAAATTCTTGCAGCCTGGGAGGTTGAAAGATATTATTACCAAGTCTTTTCCTGCTTCAGGCGCACCTTCACGACCTGAAGCCACATTTGCCCAGAGGAGGTGACAATATGAAGGCTTATGAACTGCTGTTCTTTGTTGACCCGTCGCTCGACCCCGAGACTCGTCTCGCTGTTATGAAGCGTATCGATACCACGATCGCTGAGGGCGCTGGCAAGGTCGACTCCGTTGACGAGTGGGGCAAGCGCAAGCTCGCCTACGAGATCAACGACCTCACCGATGGTGACTACACCCTCATCAACTTCCACGCAGATCCTACCCAGATCGCCGAGCTTGATCGCGTCCTGCGCATCACCGACGCTGTGGTCCGCCACATGATCGTCCGTCGTGACGACCAGGAGTAAGACTGTCGTTTTGGACTGGGCTTGTGCCCCAAGAGGAAGTAGTGAGTTATGAGCATCAATCGAGTGAACATCACCGGTAACCTCACCCGCGATCCCGAGCTGCGCGCCACCGCCGGCGGAACCCAGGTTCTGTCCTTTGGCGTCGCCGTCAACGATCGTCGCCGTAACGCGCAGACTGGCGAGTGGGAGGACTATCCCAACTTTGTCGACTGCACTATGTTCGGCACCCGCGCCGAGGCCGTGAGCCGTTTCCTGGCAAAGGGAAACAAGGTCGCGATCGAGGGCAAGCTGCGCTACAGCTCTTGGGAGCGCGACGGCCAGCGCCGGAGCAAGCTTGAGGTCATCGTCGATGAGATCGAGTTTATGAGCTCCCGTGGTGGCCAGGGTGGCTACGATCAGGGTGGTTACGCCCCCGCAGCTCCCGCGCCCGCAGCACGTCCTGCCGCGCCGGTGGCTACGCCGCCCGCGGTCGACGTCTACGATGAGGACATCCCGTTCTAAGGGTTGTTCACCTATTTTTGAGTGAGAGGCGGCTTCGGTTCGCCGAAGTTGCCAAATGAAAGGTATTTTGACATGGCTAATGATTTTTCTGCACGTCAGCCGCGTCGTAAGTACTGCCAGTTCTGCAAGGAGAACACTGAGTTCATCGACTATAAGGACACTCAGCTTCTCCGTAAGTACATGACCGACCGTGGCAAGATCAAGCCCCGTCGCGTCACTGGCGCTTGCACGCAGCATCAGCATGACATCGCCAATGCCATCAAGCGCGCCCGCGAGATGGCACTCCTGCCGTACACCGTCCCCGTGGTTTCCTCTCGTGGCAACCGCGACCGCGGCTAAGAAGGGAGACGCATCATGAAGGTTATTCTTCTCGATGAGATCAAGGGCAAGGGCGGCGAGGGTGACGTCGTAGAGGTCGCTCAGGGTTACGCTGAGAACTTCCTGTTCCCCAAGAAGCTCGCTGTTGCCGCCACCAAGGGCAACCTCAAGCAGCTTGACGAGCGTCGCAACAACATCGCCAAGCGCGAGGCCGTCCGTCTGGCTACCGCCAACGAGACCAAGGCTGCCTTCGAGGGCAAGACGGTCACCGTTGACGTCAAGGTCGGCGACGAGGGCATCCTCTTTGGCTCCGTTACCGCCGCTATGATCGCTGACGCCATCAAGGCTCAGCTCGGTATGGACATCGACCGCAAGCGCGTCGAGCTCGGTAAGCCCATCAAGGTTGCCGGTGCCCACACCGTTGCCATCTCGCTGTACCGCGAGATCAAGGCCGAGGTTGTCGTTCTCGTCGGCGTTACCGCCGAGGAGCTCGCTGCCGAGGCTGAGGTCGAGGAGGCCGCTGAGGTCGCCGAGGCCGAGACCGCCGAGGTCGAGACTGAGGCTGCTGCCGAGTAGCATTTGCTGCAACGCAACAATCTTGTTCTAAGAAGGGCGCTCTGGGAAACCAGGGCGCCCTTTTGTTTTTTGCGCTGAGTGAGTTTCATGGTGAACGTTGCGTCGAAGTCCTATATACAGGACCGTTCATCCGTTTGGTTCGGTGATGATTGGCGGCGCGCGGCGCGTTTTGGGACCGTGGCTGATACTATGGATGCTCGCAAGCGATATGAATGAGGATGCTCATGGCATATGACGATAGGGAGACCGGGCTGACGGTTGAGGACCGCGGCTCCAAGTTGGGTCTTCCCCAAAACCAAGATGCAGAGGCCAATGTACTGGCCGCTATGCTGCTATCGCCCGAGGTGGTCGAAGAGGCCCAGGTCGAGCTGCAGCCCGATGACTTCTACCGGCCCATTCATAAGACCATCTATACCGCGATGGTCGATATGTACAACAGCCGCATTCCCATCGACTCCATCTCGCTGATCGATTACCTGCGAAGCATCAACAAGCTTGATGCCGTGGGCGGCGAGGCCTACATTTTGGAGTTGATGGGTCAGACCCTGTCGCTCGTCAACTGGCAGCACCATGCCGCTATCGTTCGCCGCGATTCGATGCTGCGTGAGCTGATCGGCGCCACCAACGAGATCAACGCGCTGGCCTATAACGCTCCCACCGATACCAAAGAGGTCGTGGAGCTGGCCGAGAGCAAGTTGCTCAAGGTCACGGCGCGCGAGGTCAAGTCGAGCTACAAGACGCTGACCGAGTTTATGGTCGAGGCCTATAACGAGGCCGAGGAAGTGTGCCAGGCAGGCGGCCAGGCTGCGGGCGTGCCCACGGGCTTCCCGTCGCTCGACCGCATGCTCATGGGTTTTCGCGAGGGCCAGCTCATCATCATCGGCGCCCGCCCTGCTGTGGGTAAGACGTCGTTCGCCCTGAATCTGGCGCTCAACGCTGCCGCTGCCGGTTATACCGTCGGCTTCTTCTCGCTGGAGATGTCGGGCAAGGAAATTGCCCAGCGTCTGATTTGCGCCTACGCCATGATCTCGATCAGTGACTTCCGCATGGGCCGCATTAGCCCCGAGCAGTGGGCAAATATCAACGAGGCCACGCAGACCTTGTCCAAGCTCGATATTCTGATTGACGATACGCCCGGCACCACAGTGACCGAGATTCGCGCCAAGAGCCGCCGCATGCTCCACAACAAGGAGAAAGCTATCATCATCCTGGACTACCTGCAGCTGGTGAGTCCTCCGCCGGGACGCCGCTCCGAGAGCCGTACCGTCGAGGTCTCCGAGATGTCGCGTGGTCTGAAGATCATGGCCAAGGAGCTCAAGATCCCGCTCATCGCGCTGTCGCAGCTCTCGCGTCAGGTCGAATCCCGTACCGGCAAGCGCCCGCAGCTTTCCGACCTTCGTGAATCGGGCTCCATCGAGCAGGACGCCGATATCGTTATGTTCTTGGACCGCTCCGCCGATGAGGCCGAGGCCTCGCGTGACGATCGACCCGACGAGGGCGTTACGCGTATCGTCGTGGCCAAGAACCGTTCGGGCCCGATCGGTGACGTCGACCTGATGTTCCTGCCGGCATCCACCAAGTTCTATGAGCTTGATGGGGCGCATACCGAGGAGTAGGACAGGCGCCCGTTGCACGGGTATACTGGGAATGTTTTGTGCTTCTGCGTGCCGGCGTGGCACGTAGACAGTCCATGAATGTAAGGAGTAAACATGCCGTCAACCGTTTTGGTCGGTGCCCAGTGGGGCGATGAGGGCAAGGGTAAGATCTGCGACCTGGTCGCCGGCGACTTTGATGCCGTCGTGCGCTATTCGGGCGGCAACAACGCCGGCCACACCATCGTCGTCAACGGCAAGAAGTACGGCCTGCACCAGGTGCCCTCCGGCATCATGTATTCCGACCACGTGTCGGTGATCGGTAACGGCTGCGTCGTCAACCCCAAGGTTGTCCTTGAGGAGATCGACATGTTCGAGGCCGACGGCATCACCACCAAGAACCTCAAGATCAGCGGCAACGCGCATGTCATCATGCCGTACCACATCGATCTGGATGGCGCCTTTGAGCAGAAGCTCGGCAAGAAGAACATCGGTACCACCAAGCGCGGTATCGGTCCGTGCTATCAGGACAAGATGGCCCGCATTGGTCTGCGTATGCAGGACATGCTGGACGAGGCGCTGTTCCGCGATAAGCTGGAGACCGCTCTTGCCCGCGTGAACCCCGAGCTGGAGCTCATCTACAACCTGCCCACCTACACCGTGGACCAGATTTGCGACGAGTACCTGCCCATGGCCGAGCGCCTGCGCCCCTACATCACCGAGACGAGCCTGCTGCTCAACAACATGATCGATGAGGGCAAGGACTTGCTGTTTGAGGGCGCCCAGGCGACGCTGCTCGACATCGACCACGGCACCTATCCGTACGTGACGTCTTCTAACTGCACCGCCGGCGGCGCCATTACCGGTTCCGGCGTCGGCATGAAGAACGTCGACCGCGTGCTGGGCGTCATGAAGGCCTACATCACCCGCGTCGGTTCGGGCCCCATGCCCACCGAGCTTTCCTACGAGTCCGAGGCCGGCCACACGCTGACCGAGGAGGGCTACGAGTACGGCGTGACCACCGGTCGCCGTCGTCGTTGCGGCTGGTTTGACGGCCCCATCGCCAACTATGCTTCGCGCGTCAACGGCCTCACCGACATCGCCGTGACCAAGCTCGACGTGCTTTCGGCCTTCGACACCATTAAGGTGTGCGTTGCCTATGACGTCGACGGCGAGCGTTACACGAGCGTGCCCGAGCACCAGGTGCGCTTTGAGCATGCCAAGCCCATCTACGAGGAACTCCCCGGCTGGAAGTGCGACATCACCGGCTGCCGCAGCTTTGACGAGCTGCCGCAGGAGGCTCAGGACTACGTGGCATTTATCGAGGATCTGGCACACACCCGCGTGACGTTTATCGGCGTCGGCGCCGGTCGCGAGCAGATCATCAACCGATTCTGGAAGTAATTGGCACTATTCGGTGATTGCGATATACCCCTTTGCAGCCCAAGTGGGCGGCCGAGGGGTATATTTGCTTTGTAATGGGTCCGCATGGTTGGCGGGCCGTTCATCCATAGAGGAGGCACCCTTGAAGGCGGACACTCAAACCATCGACATCCTGTTGTTGGGCAGCGGCGGCCGCGAGCACGCTTTGGCAGCTAAGCTCGCAGCATCACCGCGCGCCGGCAAGCTCTACATTGCGCCGGGTAACGGCGGCACCGCGGGCTGCGGCGAGAACGTTGTTCTCGACGATTGCGATCCTGCGGCCGTGGCGGCGTTTGCCCAGAGCCACGGATGCGGACTCGTGGTAATTGGCCCCGAGGCTCCGCTCGTGGCGGGCGTGGCCGACGCCGTGCGTGCGGCGGGTATTCCCTGCTTTGGCCCGGGTGCCGAGGGCGCCCAGATGGAGGGCTCCAAGCTATTCTCCAAGCAGCTCATGGAGCGTGCCGGCATTCCGACGGCCGCCTACGGCTCGTTTACTGACGAGGCTTCGGCTCTTGCCTATGTGCGCGAGCAGGGCGCTCCGCTGGTCGTCAAGGCCGACGGCCTTGCCGCAGGCAAAGGCGTTATCGTGGCGACCGAACTTGAGCAGGCCGAAGAGGCCGTGCGCGAGTGCTTTGGCGGCACCTTTGGCGATGCCGGCAACACGGTGGTTATCGAGGAGATGCTGACCGGTCCCGAGTGCTCGCTGCTGGCCTTTACCGACGGCAAGACCGTGCGCCCCATGGCCACTTCGCAGGACCACAAGCGTGCGCTCGAGGGAGACCTTGGCCCCAACACTGGCGGCATGGGCGTCTACAGCCCGGTGCCCATCGTGACCGACGAGGAGCACGCCACCATGGTGAAGGTCATGGAGCAGACCGTGGCCGAGCTCGCCGCCGAGGGCATCGACTACCGCGGCTGCCTGTACGGCGGCTTTATGCTCACGCCCGCCGGCCCCAAGGTGCTGGAGTTCAATGCCCGCTTTGGCGACCCCGAGACGCAGGTCGTGCTGCCGCGCCTCAAGAACGACCTGGTCGAGGTTATGCTCGCCTGCGCCAACTGCGAGCTTGATCAGATTGAGCTCGACTGGCGCGACGAGTGGGCCGTGGCCGTTGTCCTGACGAGCGCGGGCTATCCCGGCAGCTACGAGAAGGGCAAAGTCATCACCGGCATCGCCGACGCCGAGGCCATGGAGAACGTGACCGTGTACCATGCCGGCACCGCCGTGGTGGACGGTCAGCTCGTGACCAACGGCGGCCGAGTGCTTGCCGTGACCGCGCTGGGCGACACGTTCGAGAACGCTCGCAACCTTGCCTACGAGGCTTGCGAGAAGATTGATTTTGAGGGCAAGACCCTGCGTCACGACATTGGTCTGCGCGCGCTGCGCGGCCGCGACGCCTGGGATGCCTAAAATCCGAGAGGAATGAGACGGATGGACGATAAGAACGAAGAGCTCGTGGACGCGCAGATCGTCGAAGAGGACAGCCGCATGTATGGGCACGCCGAGGGCGAGCCTGGTGGCGAGGTCGCCGACGAGCCGGCGCTGGTGCTGGGCGACGACGACCCGCACGATGCCGAGCTGCACGAGAAGATTCTTTCGGAGGAGTGCGCCTGGAAGGGCAAGATCCTCGACGTCCACCGTCTTGAGGTTGAGATGCCCAACGGTCACCGCAGCGCCCGCGATATCGTTCGCCATCCGGGTGCGGCGGCCGTTGTGGCACTGACCGAGAGCGGCAAGATTGTACTGGTGCGTCAGTACCGCACCGCCATCGACCGCGTGACGGTCGAGATCCCCGCCGGCAAGCTCGATCCAGGCGAGGACCCGCTCGATTGCGCCAAGCGCGAGCTGCATGAGGAGACGGGCTTTAGGGCCGGCCGCATTCGCTTTTTGACGTCGATCGTCACGACTTGCGGCTTCTGTGACGAGATTATTCACATCTACCTGGCCACCAAGCTCGAGTTTGATGCGCCCAACCCCGATGATGACGAGTTTGTCAACGTGGACCTGGTGCCGCTGCACGAGCTGATCGACGCCGTGCTCGACGGCAAGATCGAAGACGCCAAGACCGTCGTAGGCGCGCTTGCCTGCGATAGCATCGCGCACCGCTTGGGTGGGGCCGAGCTTTAACGAGTGGGGATAGCCCTGGGACAAATACTACTGATTGTTTTGTCCCAGGGCCTTACGTTGCTGACATTTCTTTGAGGGACACATGCTGAAGCGTTTTTTGTCGTATTACAGGCCCCAGATGGGGCTTTTTGTTGCTGATACTGTTTGCGCTCTGGTGCTCGCCGCCATCGATCTGGCGTTTCCTATCATTCTGCGCAATCTGACCGGTGGGCTGTTTACCCAGGGTCAGGCTGCAATTATGCAGGCGCTCGGTATGATCGCGGTCGGCCTGGTACTGATGTACGCCATCCGTTGCGCCTGTCGCTACTTTGTGAGTTACTGGGGCCACGTGATGGGCGCGCGCATGGAGTCCAAGATGCGCGAGGACCTGTTCGATCAGTACGAGCGCTTTAGCTTCGCGTATTTCGATCGCAACAGCTCGGGCGACATGATGAGCCGCGTGGTCAACGACCTGTTCGATATCTGCGAGGCGGCACACCACGTGCCCGAGTGGATTATCATCTGCGGCATCGAGATCGTCGGCTCGTTTGTGATCCTCTTTGCTATTGCCCCGGTGCTGGCGCTTGCCATGGCCGTGGTGACGGCGGTGTTTGCGGTTATCATGTTTTGGCAGAACATGCGCATGCGCGAGGTCTTTAGCGACAACCGCAAAAAGATCAGCGGTATTAATGCTCAGCTGCAGGATTCGCTGGCAGGCATGCGCGTGGTCAAGAGTTTTGCGAATGAGGAAGCTGAGCGCTCCAAGTTCCGCGCCTCTAACGACCGCTATCTCTCGTCCAAGGAGAATATGTATCACGCCATGGGCGTCTACACTGCGACGTATGGCCTGCTCTCGGGCGTGCTGTACGTGATCGTGGTGCTGCTGGGTGGTTGGCTGGTGGCGCAAGGCCAACTGCAGGCGGTCGATATGGCGACCTTTGCGCTCTACATTTCACTGTTCTGCACCCCGCTCGAGACGCTTGTGAACTCGGCTGAGATGTATCAGAAGGCCATCGCCGGCTTTAAGCGCATGGACGAGGTGCTTTCGACCGCCCCGGATATCCAGGACAAGCCGGATGCCGCAGACCTGCAGGTGACGGCCGGCGCGGTTGAGTATCGCGACGTGTGCTTTAGCTACGAGGATGTTGAGTTGGGCGAGGGCGGCGGCGAAGAGGCTCGTCCCGTGATTGACCATATGAATCTGTCCATCAAGCCCGGACAGACCATTGCGTTGGTTGGCCCCTCGGGCGGCGGCAAGTCCACAACGTGTTCGCTGCTGCCGCGCTTTTATGACGTGGCTGACGGATCCATCAGCATCGACGGGCAGGACGTGCGCGACGTGACGCAACAGAGTCTGCGCCGCGCCATTGGCCTGGTGCAGCAGGATGTCTACCTGTTTGACGGTACGATTGGCGAGAACATCGCCTACGGCAAGCCGGGCGCCACGGCAGAAGAGGTCGCCGAGGCCGCCCGCCGTGCCAATATCGATGCCTTCATTGAGTCGTTGCCGCAGGGCTACGGCACGGTCGTGGGCGAGCGCGGCAGCCGTCTTTCGGGTGGCCAGAAGCAGCGCGTAGCCATTGCGCGCGTATTTCTCAAGAACCCCAAGATCCTGATCCTGGATGAGGCGACGAGCGCCTTGGATAACGAGAGCGAGGAGGCGGTGCAGGAGTCGCTCGAGCGTCTGGCGCGCGGCCGCACCACGATCATCATCGCCCACCGTCTCTCGACCATTAAACATGCTGACGAGATTGCGACCGTCGAGCATGGTCGCGTTGTGGAACGTGGCACGCACGAGCAGCTTCTCGCCCGTGGCGGCACCTATGCCCGTTACTATCGAATGCAGTTCGAAGGTGCGCGTGCGCACGAGCTCGACTGATTGATATGACAGGAAGTATATGGCTGAGAAGAACCCTTTGACTCCGGAAGAAGTGACGGAGTTATTCTCCGAGATCGACGCATCCGGCGTTTTGGATCCGACGCTTGCCAAAAAGCGCACCGAGCGCATGCGCGAAAAAGAGGCTGCGGTCAAACGCGGCGACAAGGCGGCGCTGGCGCAGCTTCGCAGCGAAGATCGCGCAAGCCAGACAAAGCAGGTTGACCCGCTGTCCGAGGACGACCCTTCGGGCTCGCAGGTGAGCCATACCATTACGAAGACCGCTATGGCCGTGGTCATTGGCATCCTGGTACTGATCGTGGGCATGCAGATCGGCTACGGCGTGATGCGCCGCCTGAACACTGCCAACCTGTCCGAGAGCGTTTCGGTGGATACCGTTTCCACGGCACTGAAGGGCGGCCTTGAGTGGGGCAACGGCTTTACGCAGTTCCCGCTCGACTTTAGCGTCGACGAGGCAGACGAGCGCACAGGCACGGTCGAGGTAACGGTGTTGGACACGTCGTCTGCCAACGAGCTCGAGCTGCTGTCCAACGGGCAGATTCAGGCTGCGGCACTTGCGACCAACGCGTTGCTCAACGATAAGATTGACCGCGTGGTGTACAACGTGCACGCCTATATCGATGAGAACAGCAATATCCAGCATGATTCCTTCTTTGGCATGTTTCCCGCACGGGGCCATCAGAGCGCCATTCTGACGTTCGTGTGGACCAAGAGCTCGTCAAATGCCACGAGCATCGACTGGAAGATGCGTATCGTGAGTATGGACGACACGATTGCCGAGCGCATCCAAAAGCAGGTGAACTCGGTGTCGTCACTGATTGAGGACCCGGCGGTAAGCCAGACCAAGATCACGGAAGAAAAGGCCGAGCGCGACCTGGAGCATCGCCTGCACGGCCGCGAGATCTTCCGCGGCGGCAAGCCCGACCGCACACCGTCCGATCTGCTGGAGCAGGACAAATAAGACGCCATCGTCCCGCGTGAGCCACAAGCCCACGCGGGACGATTTTTAATCCCCGTCCCAGAAAAATCATTATGCATAGAAAGTCATAATTATCATTTCGTAAACATTTCGATGAAATTAACGCCATGAGGCATGCTTGCGGTTACAATACCGCGAGGCCTAACTACCAACCTTTAAGCCGGTCCGGAGAGACCGGGAAGGAGAATTATGGCGAACAACCATACTGCGGGCACTGCTGCCCGCACCTTCGCGCCCAGCGAGCTTTGCCAGCGCATGCTGGCCAAAACCAGCAAGGGCACCTACGGTCCCTGCATCCTGTACCTTGAGGATGGGACCATTTTTTATGGCCGTGCATGCGGTGCCGAGGGTACCGCGACCGGCGAGGTCTGCTTCAACACCTCGCTTGAGGGCTACTTTGAGGTCATGACCGACCCGAGCTATGCCGGCCAAATTGTAACCATGACCTATCCGCAGATCGGTAACTACGGTATCGACGAGACCGACGTCCAGTCAGCCTTCCCCGGCGATACCGCTCGCCCCGTGAGCGCTCCCGCCATGCGCGGCATGATCGTGCGCGACATGTGCGCCACGCCTTCCAACTGGCGCTCGGCCGTCAGCGTGCCGGAGTACCTACGTGCCCACGGCATCGTCGCTATCGAGGGCGTCGACACCCGCGCTCTTGTGCGCCACCTGCGCGACAACGGCTCCAAGATGGGCATTATCTCGACCGAGGTCTTCGACATCGACGAGCTTGCCGAGCGTCTGGCCGCAGCGCCGACGCTGGTGGGCGAGAATCTGGTCAAGACCGTGAGTTGCCCCGCGCCTCACGAGTTTGCAGCTGCCGACCTGCCCGCTACGCATGACTTTGCGCTTGCCCCTGCTGCTCCTGCCTGCCACAACGTGGTCGCCTACGACTGCGGCGTCAAGCGCGGCATTCTGGAGGGCCTGGTCCGTGCCGGCTGCGATCTAACTGTCGTGCCGTGGGATACGCCCGCGAGTGAGGTGCTCGACATGAATCCCGACGGCGTCTTTTTATCCAACGGCCCCGGCGACCCCGATGCCGTGGTGGAGACCTACGAGCAGGTGCAGCAGCTGATCGGCAAGGTGCCGGTCTTTGGTATTTGCCTGGGTCATCAAATGATCAACCTGGCCTGCGGCGCCCAAATGGAAAAACTTAAATTCGGTCACCGTGGCGGTAACCAGCCGGTTATGAACCTGGTGAGCCGTCGCGTGGAGATTACCGCGCAAAACCACGGCTTTGGCCTGCTGTTCCCCAGTCTGGGCAAACTGATCCCGGAACTTTCCGGCGGCGAGACCGAGCATGCGGCCGATGGCGACCTGCGCGCCTGGGTGCGTCGCGGCATCGCGCCGGTCGTGATGAACGAGCGCTTTGGCCGCATTCGCCTGACACATGTGAACCTTAACGACGGCACCGCCGAGGGCATCCAGCTGCTCGACGCCCCGTGCTTCTCGGTCCAGTACCACCCCGAGGCCTCGCCTGGCCCCACCGATGCCCACTATCTCTTTACCGCCTTTACGCGACTCATGGACGGCGAGGAGAACTACCTGGACATCGACACCGCGAAGGACCGTCTGGCTGGCTGGAATTTCGCCGAGACTGAGACCGAGGAGAACTAACATGCCGAAACGTACTGACATCAAGCGTATCCTCGTTATTGGTTCGGGCCCCATCGTTATTGGACAGGCCTGCGAGTTCGACTACTCCGGCGCCCAGGCCTGCAAGGTGCTCAAGGAGGATGGCTTTGAGGTCATCCTGGTCAACTCCAATCCGGCGACCATCATGACCGACCCGGGTCTTGCCGACCGCACCTATGTCGAGCCCATCACCGCCGAGTTTATCGAGCGCGTGATCAAGAAAGAGCGCCCGGACGCGCTGCTGCCCACGCTGGGCGGCCAGACCGGTCTGAATGCCGCCGTCGAGCTGGCAAAGGACGGCACGCTCGACAAGTACGGTGTCGAGATGATCGGCTGCGACCTTGCCGCCATCGAGCGCGGCGAGGACCGCAAACTCTTTAACGAGGCCATGGCCGAGATCGGCCTGGAGGTCGCGCGCTCGGGCTATGCCTACAGCGTGGCCGACGCCGAGGCTATCGCCGAGCGCGTGGGCTATCCCTGTGTACTGCGCCCGAGCTTTACCCTCGGCGGCGCCGGCGGCGGCATCGCTCACACCCACGAGGAGCTCGTCTCCATCGTGAGCCAGGGCCTGGAGCTCTCGCCCGCCCACGAGGTGCTGGTCGAGGAGTCCATCGAGGGCTGGAAAGAGTACGAGATGGAGGTCATGCGTGACCACGCCGGCAACGGCATCATCGTGTGCTCCATCGAGAACCTCGACCCCATGGGCGTGCATACCGGCGACTCCATCACCGTGGCGCCGGCGCAGACGCTCTCCGACCTTGAGTATCAGCGCATGCGCGTGGCCTCGCTCGCCATTCTTGAGAAGATCGGCGTCGAGACCGGTGGCTCCAACGTGCAGTTTGCCGTGAACCCCAACACCGGCCGCCTGATCGTCATCGAGATGAACCCGCGCGTGAGCCGCTCGTCCGCGCTGGCCTCCAAGGCCACGGGTTTCCCCATTGCCAAGGCCGCCGCGCGTCTGGCCGTGGGCTATACGCTCGACGAGATCGTCAACGACATCACCAAGGCAACGCCCGCCTGCTTTGAGCCCACGATCGACTACTGTGTGGTCAAGGTGCCGCGCTTTGCCTTTGAGAAGTTCAAGGGTACCGACCCCACGCTCACCACGCGCATGAAGGCCGTGGGCGAGATTATGGCGATCGGCCGCACCTTTGAGGAGGCCTTTGGCAAGGCTATGCGCTCGCTGGAGGATGGACACCAGGGCATTTGCGCCGGTGGCAAGGAGGGCGCTGACAAACTGAGCGATGATGAACTCGCCCAGGCCGTGGGCACCCCGACTGAGCACCGCATCTTCTTTGTGGTCGAGGCCCTACGTCGTGGCTGGGACATCGCCCGCATCCATGCCATCTGCGGTATCGATCCGTGGTACCTCAACCGCATCAACGACATGGTGCAGGTCCAGGAAAGCATCCGCGGCCTGCGTGTGGAGGATATCGACGCCGACGCGATGCGCCTGCTCAAGCAGTATGGCACGAGCGACGCCGAGATCGCCGCGCTGACCGGCTCGGACGAGCGCTTTGTGCGCGCCTACCGCAAGGGCTTGGGCGTGGTCCCCAGCATGAAGACGGTCGATACCTGCGCTGCGGAGTTCTCGAGCGCCACGGAGTACCACTACAAGACGTACGAGAACATCTACCGCACAAGCCCGGATGCCAAGAAGTGCGTGGCTCCCGACGAGACCACGCCGGCGGGCAAGCCCAAGGCGATGATCCTGGGCGCCGGCCCCAACCGCATTGGCCAGGGTATCGAGTTCGATTACTGCTGCGTGCACGCGAGCTACGCGCTGGCGGCCCGCGGCTTTGA
Organism: uncultured Collinsella sp.; assembly: GCA_900546105.1. Lineage (GTDB taxonomy): Bacteria > Actinomycetota > Coriobacteriia > Coriobacteriales > Coriobacteriaceae > Collinsella. The sequence goes on along the minus strand of URBP01000019.1, from coordinate 12,601 downwards.
GACCATCATGGTCAACTGCAATCCCGAGACCGTTTCGACCGACTACGACACGTCCGACCGCCTGTATTTTGAGCCGCTCACCTACGAGGACGTCATGGACGTCATTGACGTTGAGCGTCCCGACGGCGTCGTGGTGACGCTCGGTGGCCAGACCCCGCTTAAGCTGGCGCGCATGCTCGAGGAGAGCGGCGTGAACATCATGGGTACTAAGCCCGACGCCATCGACTTTGCCGAGGACCGCGAGCGCTTTGCCGCCCTGCTCGACAAGCTGGGCATTATGTATCCGCCGGCGGGCCAGGCAACCTCGTTTGAGGAGGCCGAGGCCGTGGCCGCGCACATCGGCTACCCGCTGCTGGTGCGTCCGAGCTACGTGCTGGGCGGCCGCGGCATGATGATCGCCTACGATGCCGAGCATCTGCGCGATTACATGGCCGAGGCCGCGCGCATTAGCCCCGACTACCCGGTGTATCTGGACCGCTTCCTGGAGGGTGCGATCGAGTCGGACGTCGACGCCCTGTGCGATGGCGAAGAGGTCTACATCGGCGGTATTCTGGAGCATATCGAGGAGGCCGGTATTCACTCAGGCGACTCCGCGACCTGCATCCCGCCGTTCAGCTTTAGCGAGAGCCTGCAGGCGAAGCTCCGTGAGACCACGCGCCGCATCGCGATGGCGCTGGGCGTACGCGGCCTGGTCAATGTGCAGTATGCCATCAAGGGCGAGACCGTTTACGTGATCGAGGCCAACCCGCGCGCAAGCCGTACCGTGCCGTTTATCTCCAAGGCCACCGGCGTGCCGCTGGCCAAGTGCGCGGCGCGTATCATGGCGGGCGATTCCATCGCGAGCCTGGGCCTGCCGAGCGACGAGCGTCAGCTCGATTGGTTCTGCATGAAGGAAGCCGTTATGCCCTGGGGTCGTTTCCCGGGCGCCGACGTTATCCTGGGGCCCGAGATGAAGTCGACGGGCGAGGTCATGGGTATCGCCAAGAGCTATCCCGAGGCATACGCCAAGACGCAGCTGGCGATCGACTACAAGCTGCCCGACCCCAGTGCCGGCAAGGTATTCATCAGCGTGTGCGACCGCGACAAGCGCCATATCCTTTCGGTCGCCCGCATCCTGCGCTACCTGGGCTTTGACATCTGCTCCACCGAGGGTACGGCGCGCGTGCTGCGCGGCGGCAACGTGACGTGCGAAGTCGTGGAGAAGATCAGCGGCCCGCACGACGGCGAGTGCCCCAACATCGGCGACCTCATCGCCGATGGCAAGATTGCGGTAATCATCAACACGCCGTATGGTCCGGGCTCGCGTGGCGATGGCTACCTGCTGCGTACCGAGGCCGTGCGTCGCGGCGTGACCTGCGTGACGGCGATGTCCGCGGCCAACACATACGTGAGCGCTATCGAGGCCGTGCGTGAGGACCAGCAGGGCCACGGCAGCGCCAACGACATGGGCATGGACGTCATCGCCCTGCAGGACCTGCCGCAGCACACGGTGTAGTTGACTTGGCCGGCCGGGGCGGCAGCCGGACACTTTCTCTCGGAAACTGGGCTTCGCGAAGTTTTCCGAGAGAAAGGACCGCCTCCCGCCCCGGCCTGCGGTGACTCGGCTGCACCGTGTGCTGCCGAAGGGGCTTTGCGCGATGACTAGGGCTGATAAACTGGTAGCCGCTGAGCGCCACGGGGTCCTCGCGCTGGGAGTAGGTGTGGATGAGGGCAGACGAGACGGCGTAGGAGACAGCGGCAATAAGGATGAAGCCCTCGCCTGTGAGCGTGACGGCGCCGCCGCTATCGCCACCGGTGAGGTTGACGATAACGACTCCGGCAAAACCTATAGCGCAGCCGAGGACTTTGCGCGCAGTGAGCCGTTCTTGCCGGAACACGAGCGCTGCCATCAACACGCAGAGAAACGTGTTCATAGCGTTGACGATTGAACCGCGCACACCCGAAGCGTTTGAAACGCCGATATAAAAGAAGGCGTACTGCACGATAGTTTGGGCAAGCGAGAGTCTGATAACGAGTGGCCATCCCGTGCGTGAGACGCGAGGCAAGCGACGTCTTGTTATGACTGCAGCGGCAAGTGCGATAGCGCCGGCAAGCATAAAGCGCACGCCAGCGAAGAGAAACTCCGATGGTACGTCGCCGTTTTGGATGCCGAGAAGCTCGTAGCCGATCTTGATGCAGGGGATCGCACTGCCCCAGAGCGCGCAGCAGATGAGGGCGAGCGCAGCTACGCACCATGTGCGCGTGAGAGGGTGGCGCGGAGTCGGCGTAAACATCGCAAGAGCTGGCGTCGAGTGCGGATGAGGGTTTGGACATACATCTCCCAAACGAGGCGAAGCAGAAAACGCCTCTATGGTACGCGCAATTTTGTGTCCGCACGCGTTGATAGCATAGAACGCGTCATGGAACACAAGTTCGTAAGAAGAGGAGGACGCCATGATGTCAGAGATTACGGGCTATCGTGAGGAAGTTCAGACCATCAAGACGGCGATATTGCGTGCGCAGTATGCTGCGGCGAAGAGCGCCAACGCTCAGCAGCTGCAGCTCTATTTCGCCGTGGGAGGCTACGTCTCCGCCAACACGCGCAATGGCACGTGGGGAACCAACGCGCTCAAAACCATCAGCGAACAATTGCGGAAGGAGCTGCCAGGACTCAGGGGCTTCTCCACAACAAGTCTCAAATATATGCGAATCTTCTTTGAAGCTTGGTCTGCTCCGGGCGATGAACAGGCGTTTCTCGATTCGTCACTCGTGAGTGACGAATCTTCAGACGGTGGCCTTCTGCAAATTCGTCACTTGCAAGTGCCGAATTCAAACACATGTTCTCTCGATGATTTTTTAGCGATTGGGTTTACCCATCATCGGTATATCCTTGCAGGTGCTAAGACCCTTGACGAGCGGCTCTTCTACATTCACAAGTGCGCATTTGAGCACTTAAGTGTGGAGGCGCTCAAACGCTCGCTGAAGGCGGACGACTTTCATCATCAAGGAGAGGTCTCCAACAACTTCCTCTCAACGCTGCCAAAGGGTCAGCAGGCGCTGCGCGCTATCGCCACGTTCAAGGACGAGTATCTGCTCGACTTTATCAATGTTGAGGAACTCGGGGTGCGCGATGCGGAGGATGTCGACGAGCGCGTGTTAGAGCAAGGCATCGTGCAGAATATCAAGCAGTTCATCATGACGTTCGGTCGAGCCTTCGCGTTTGTGGGAAACCAGTACCATCTCGACGCCTTTGGCATCGATCAGTACATCGACCTCCTGTTCTTCAACCGCGACCTCAACTGTTTAGTTGCAGTCGAGCTCAAGAGCGGCCCCTTCAAGCCGGCCTATCTCGGCCAGCTCTCTGGCTATCTACGCATCCTGGACGACTTTGAGCGTCGCGAGCACGAGAATCCCTCCATAGGCCTTGTGCTTTGCAAAGACATGGACAAGGGATTTGTTGACTATGTGATCCAAGACTTCACAAAACCCATGGGTGTGGCCACCTATAAGACGTCGAAGGATATGCCACGAGAGTTGCTCGATGCTCTGCCGCCCATCGATGACTTACGGATGTTGCTGGAGAGGTCTGATGGGTAGCGGTAGGAATTGTTCGGTGTTAGAAGCTTATTTCGCTTATGGCCTTGAGCTTTGCCGATGAGCATGGGGTGGGGAACGTATCAAGGCAGAGTTTGTCATGCAATGAGTATGACAAACTCTGCCTGGAGGAGAGGATACTTCCATGGCAATTGTCCACCGCAATGCTCTCAAGCATGGTTTGTCTGAGAGGGAGGTTCTAGATAATGACTGAGTACAAACTAGCTGATGGATCGGTCCTGACAGACGAAGATATCGAGCGCGAGAGCGTAGAGTTTGAGCAAGAGACTTGGACGGGTCGTCTTGAGCGCATCCATGTCAGGCCTGGCGTTGTTGCTGATGAGCCGCTTGTTGCAGTTACCGTGCGCTTTCCGGCATCCATGGTGGTGGCAATCGACCGAAAGACGGGGGATCGATCCGATTTTATTCGGCGGGCCGTTTTCCCTGCGCTGTAGTAACGTTGCGTCTCCTAAATCGACCTTGGTTTCGTTGAGGAGGTAGATCTTGAGGATGAGGTGTCCTGCTTCGGTGAACCCGTTCTCGAAGACGGGCAGCACGCGCGACACGGACTACCGCGACCTCCTGACCTTCCGCGACGGGGAGTAGCGGCTTGGCGGCGTGCGGCGCCGGCACGTGACGGTGGCGGGCATGAGGCTTGGCCTTCGCGACGGCATGTTCTTTAGAGTTTGCGGTGCATGATGGCACGGCCGTTTTCAAATCGTGAAACATTGCCCGGGAATGAGTAACAGGCTTTGGTTCGTACATCCGTTATAACGGGAGTTGCAAGAAGTGACATCCGTGACGAGAGGTTGAACTCATGACTCAGCACCGGTTTCCCGAAGGTTTCCTCTGGGGTGCTTCCACCAGCGCTTTTCAGGTTGAGGGTGGGTATGATGAAGGAGGCAAAGGTCCGGCAACCACCGATCGCGGCCCGGGGCGTCCCGGCATCGCCGATAACAAGATCGCCTCGGACCACTATCATCACTGGCGTGAGGATGTCGACCTCATGGCCGAGCTCGGCATCAAGGTCTACCGGATGGGTTTCGCTTGGAGCCGCATCATGCCCGATGCCTCGGGGGATCCCAATCCTGAGGGCTTGGCGTTTTATGACCAGCTGATTGACTACCTGCTGGAGCGAGGGATCGAGCCCTTGGTCACCCTGTATCACTTCGAATGTCCGAGTGCGTTGGTCGAGGCCTTCGGCGGCTGGAAGAGCCGTAAGATGATCGACTTCTATGTGCGCTATGCCGAAATCTGCTTCACGCACTTCAAGGGGCGCGTCAAGCGCTGGGTTACCGTGAATGAACAGCTAATTGCGACCTCCGCGCCCAGCAACACGGGTGACACCGAAACCGATCCGCGCCAACGGCAGAAGAACGCCTACCAGATGAGCTATCATGTCGCTCTTGCCGAGCATCGCGCCATCGCGTGCCTGCGACAGATCGACCCCGATGCGCAGATCGGCCCCGTTGTCGCCATGCAGGTGGTCAACCCGCGGACGAGCGCTTCGGCGGATGTGCTTGCGGCCATGAACGCCGAGGAGATGATGCAGAACTACCTGCTCGACCTGAGTGTGCGCGGCGACATCTCGCCTTATGCGCGCTATTACCTGGAGCGCGAAGGTTTCTACCCTGTTGTTGAGTGCGGGGACCACGACATCCTGGTCGCGACGAGGCCCGATTTTCTTGGGGTGAACTACTATTTCAGCAATTGTGCGCATGAGCGCACGGAGCCCATCCGCTTCGACCGGTTCCCTCCGTGGTCGGGCGGGGATTTCGAACTCTGCGATAACCCTGCGATCGCGCCGACCGAGTGGATGTCGAACGGCATCGACCCCCTTGGGCTTCGCGTGGGCATGCGCAAGCTCTACGATCGCTACCAGCTTCCGATGATCGTCACGGAGAACGGCATGGCTCTTTCCGAGTCACTTGACGAGGAGAACAGGGTGCATGATGCCGTGCGCATCGAATACCTTTCACGACATTTGGGCGAGGTCGAGGAGCTCATTCGCGAAGGCTATCCCGTCTTCGGCTACTGCGTTTGGAGCCTCATGGATCTATGCTCAAGTCATCAGGGGTTCACTAAGCGCTACGGCCTTCTGTATGTCGATCGCACGGAAACCGATGCGAAGCAATGCGCTCGTTTCAGGAAGGACAGCTTCTTCTGGTATCAGGACGTGATTAGAGAAAACGGCTTGCCCTGCTGAGCGTCGGTGGTCCGACGAGATTACTCGCCAGTACCGGAATCGGCTCCATAACGCCTCAGGTATTCCATGACTATCAAGTCGATGGCGGCAAGCGCACCGAACTTGCCCGTGTCGATGTTGTTGGTCACTCCGCAGCTCAGTATGCAGGAGGCATGGTTCCAGTAGGCGCTTGAGGTGTTTTGTGTGATGGCGAGAAGACGACAGCCGGAGGCGGCGAGTGCGTTGACGATTTCTGGATAACGAATGGGGTATGTTCCCCCTATGCTGCAAATGATGGCGAGGCTGGATTTGGTGAGCGATTGCGCGCAGGCGAGCTGCGATGAATAATCGAGGTAAAGCTCGATGAGGCGGTTCATGATGGTGAGCCTGCTTTGGAAGTAGCGGCCCACGTCCCAGAGGAAGTGGTGGGAGAAGAACGCGACATGCCCGCTGTCGTGCAAATCATCGACAATGGCGGGCAGTTTCGCGATGTTTGCCGCCGAGATGGTCGTTTCGATATTGAGCAGGATCGCCTCCCGGTAGGATGCCAGAGCGCCTTCCGTGTCGTTTGACAGCTGTTCTACAAAGGCATGTGGAAACAACCCGGTTTTGAGGATGTCATGTTCAAGCTGGTTGCGCAGGTCCTTGAAATCAGCGAAACCCATAAACCGGCAGAATCGCGACACTGAAGCCTTCGAGACGAAGCACATGTCGGCGATTTCTCCAATCGAGAGCTCGCTCAGCTTGCTGTAGTTTTTCACCAGCGTGGTCGCTATCTCGTAGTTGGTGTCGTGCTGCATTGCGGTGTCGATGTAGTCAAGCAACCGTTCGGCAACCGATCCCATCGAGATGGATTTTTCCATGATGGCTGTCCCCTTTATGCTCAGTGGCCCGAATAAGAGGGCCTCATTTGACCAAACTATAGCTCAAACATGCCGGTATTCCTGCGGAGTTTCACGTTATGAAACTCGCGTAGCCATCTCGCAACCTTGTGGCACAGCATGTAACCGATTTTGGATATAGCCGGCGTCATACTTAATGCAAGAAGAGACGACGAAGCTTGCCGCCCCGCCGGAACACGGCATCGGCTCTACACAGGGCATCGCTTCGTTGCTTTGCCGCTCGACGAGATATCGGTTGAGGAGGATCGGATGAAGCGGTTATTGCTGCGCGCCGACGATTTAGGTTACAGCGACGGTGTTAATTGCGGGATAGCGGCCGCGGTCCAAGCGGGGCTCATTCGCTCGGTGGGCGTCATGACCAACATGCCGCTTGCAGAAAGCGGTTTGGCGCGCCTGCAAATCAAGGATCTCTGCTTGGGTCAGCACACCAATATCTGCACGGGTAGGCCCCTCAGCGATTCCTCGCTCATCTCGAGCATCGTTGACGATGATGGCAATTTCAAGCGGAGCTCAGCATATCGCGCCGCCGCGCGGGCTGGGGAGGACTTCGTGGTGCTTGACGAGGTCATTATCGAAATCGAGGCGCAGTATCGGCGATTCCTTGAGCTCGTCGGGCGTGAGCCCGATTACTTCGAGGGACATGCGGTCGCAAGCCCCATGTTCTTCCGCGGCCTTGAGATCGTTGCCGAGCGTCACGGCCTGCCCTATTTCGCGATGGGTGTTCCGGGCGAGCCAGTCACCTTTCGCTCGACGCCGGTGCTTTCCTATGTTCCCAAGGATTTCTCGTCATATGAAGCGGATCCCTTTGCGGCGCTTCGAGAGGCGCTTGAAACGACACCGGAAGGGATATGCCGTCTCATGGTGTTTCACCCAGGTTATATCGACGCGTACTTGCGAGATAACTCGACCATGCTCGAGGCCCGCATCCGGGAAGCCGCGATGCTTGTCGACCCTGATGTCGCCGCATGGCTTGCAGAGCAGGACGTGGGGCTCGTGACGTACGCGGACCTGACGTAAGCGTCCGCTGGGGCAATCTCGCCAATTCACGCTGAATGGCGTACTGCCTGAAGCACGTCGTTGTGATTTTGAAGAGAGGTGGATGCGCTATCTAGAGGGGAAGATGCCGCACACGGGCATCGATAGAGTTCACTGCAAAGATTGGAGCTGAAACATGGCGGTATTCGACAAGATCCAAAACATAATGGATAAGACAATCGCACCTGTGGCAAGCAAGGTTGCTGACAGCAAGATGCTCGACGCCCTCATGGGCGGCATGATGTGCACGCTGCCCATGACCCTTGGCGTCTCGGTTATCGCGATTCTCATCAACTTCCCCATTCCGGGGTTCTCCGATTGGGTGGTTTCGAGCGGTCTCATGGCGACCGGCAACTCCATCCTCACCGTTACCATGAACATGATGGGTATATACATCTCCTTCTTCATCGGTTTGAGGTGGGGTAAGGTATGCGGCCTTAGCGGTTATACCGGTGGCATCGTGAGCGGCGCGGTGTTTTTGGCATTCATGCCGCAGCAATCGTTCGAGGATATTCCCATGGCGAGTTTCATCAACACGTCGTACATGGGATCGAACGGCATCTTCGTCGCCATTCTGCTTGGCCTGATCGTGCCGAAGGTGACAGCCATTTTGATGAGCAAGCTTGAAATCAAGCTCCCCGATATGGTTCCGCCCATGGTTGCAGACTCGCTGTCGCCGATGTTTGCCGCCATCGTGCTATTCACTGCGGTGTGGTTCGCCAAGTGGGGTCTTTCTTTCACCCCGTGGGGCAACCTGTTCGATATGATCAACACCTTGATCGGCACGCCGGTCACGATGGTCGGTGCCTCTCCTTTGGCCTATATCATCGTGTGCTCGCTGCAGTCGATCTTCTGGTTCTTCGGTGTCCACCCCAACGTGATGCTCAACTTCTACGCTCCGGTAATCATGGCTTGCAGCGCTGCTAACACCGAGGCCATCATCGCGGGCGAGGCACTGCCCTATGGCGCTTGGGCCGTCGTCGCGCTCGGCACCGCCATCGGTGGCCAGGCTAACGCCCTGGGCATCAGCATCTCGCTGCTCTTCACCAAGTCCGAGCGCTTCAAGGCGATTCGCGGCATCGCGCTTGTTCCGTCGCTTTTCAATATCTCCGAGCCGCTCATGTTCGGTCTGCCGGTCGTGCTGAATCCCACGTACTTCATCCCGTTCGTGCTGAACATCCCGGTCTGCGCCATCGTGGTCCAGGCGCTTTACGCCCTCGGTCTTGGGGCTGCGTTCAATCCCACGATTCAGCTTCCCTGGGTGCTTCCCCAGCCGGTCATCGCATTCATGCAGGGCGGCATCGGGTGCCTGGTGATCTCGGTTGCGGTTTTGGCGGTGTCGGTGCTCATGTATACCCCCTTCACCCTTATGGCTGATCGCCAGGCGTTGCGAGAGGAGCAGGCCGCTCTCGAGGAATCGGCCGCATAGGGATTTTCATATTCACACCATCATTTTCCATGAGGTTGGGAGCGTAGGATGAAACATATCGTACTTATGTGCGCCGCGGGCGCTTCGACGAGCATGCTGGTACAGCGCATGCAACAGGCGGCTGAGAAAGACGGTTTCGTGTGTACCATCGAGGCGCACCCTGTCAACCAAGCGGCGGAATATGCGGATAGCGACGTTATCCTGCTGGGACCGCAGGTTCGCTTTGAACTCAACAAGGTGAAGAATCAAGTGAACTGTCCGGTGGAGCCGATTGATATGACAGCGTATGGGACAATGAACGGCGAGGCCGTGCTCAAACAGGCTCGAAAGTTGCTGGGGGCATAGCCATGTCAGAGATCAAACAAGAAGCGATCGATCAGTTTGAAATGACGTGCTTCTCTATCGTCGCTCAGGTGGGGAGCGCGCGCAGCTGCTACCTCGAAGCGATAACCTGTGCCGAGAATGGTGATTTTGAGGCCGCCCGGAAACTTATCGACGAGGGCAACGTGGTGTTCAACGCAGGCCACGACGCTCACATGAAACTGCTTCAGCAAGAGGCCAGCGGCGAGGAGCTGCCGTTTCGCATCATCTTGCTGCATGCGGAGGATCAGCTCATGAGCGCTGAGGGCTTCCGTATCCTTGCCGAGCGCTTCATCACGGTCTATCAACGCATGGGTGCAAGCGCCTAACTGATTATCTGACGGGAAGCCGGGACTGCCATGCAGCCCGTCTTCCCGTTTCATGAAGATGTTTTCACGATCGAGGAGGTACCCAATGGCATTTCCGGAAGGTTTCCTGTGGGGTGGCGCCACCGCCGCCAACCAGTATGAGGGCGGCTGGGAAGAGGGCGGCAAAGGACCGAACACCTCGGACGCCATGACCAGCGGTAGCCATACGGTGTCACGGCAGATAACGTGGCGTAATACCGCGACAGGGGAAACCGGCGCGCTTCCCGTGTATGCGGTTTGCGAGGAGGGACTTCCTGAAGGGCTGGAGGTGGCGGTGGTTGATGGCTACTACTATCCCAGCCACACGGCCACCGACTTCTACCACCACTACGCCGAGGACATCGCCCTCATGGGCGAGATGGGCTTCAAGTGCTTCCGCCTGTCCATGAACTGGGCGCGCATCTTCCCCACGGGCGAGGAGGCTGAGCCCAACACCGAGGGTCTAGCGTTCTACGACGCCGTGTTTGACGAGTGCGCTAAGTACGGCATCGAACCGCTCGTGACGCTCTCGCACTACGAGACCCCGCTCGCGCTCGTGAACAAGTACGGCGGTTGGAAGAGCCGCGAGCTCATCGACCTGTTCGTGCGCTACGCCACCTGCGTCATGAAGCACTATCAGGGCAAGGTGAAGTACTGGCTCACCTTCAACGAGATCAACATGATGAGCATGGGGAGCTTCATGGCGGGCGGGCTTACGGATGGGAGCCCCCATGCGAAGGCCCAGGCGGCGCACAACCAGTTCGTGGCGTCTGCCCTTACGGTTCGGTCGGCGCACCAAATCTCCCCGAAGATCATGGTGGGTCAGATGCTCGCGTACAACCCCATCTACTCCTATTCCGCCGACCCCGCCGATCATCTGCTCGCCATGGAACGCGAGCGTGACGCGCTGTGGTATGCCGACGTGCAGGTGGGCGGCCACTATCCCGCCTATCGCTTGAGGGAGATGGAGCGCGCGGGCATCAAGCTGGAAATGGGCGAGAACGACCTCGAGCTTCTCGCAACCTATCCGGCAGATTTCCTGTCGTTCTCGTGCTACGGAGGCTCGACGGTATCGTTGCGCCAGAAGGAGCTCGAGGTCGCGTCCGGCAATCTCGCTTTCGGCATGGTGAAAAACCCCTACCTCGAGACCAACGCCTGGGGCTGGGCGACCGATCCGTACTGCCTGCGCATCGCCTTGAACGAGCTCTACGACCGCTATCACAAGCCGCTTTGGATCGTGGAGAACGGTATCGGCTGGAGCGACGAGGTGAAGGCCGACGGCTCCATCCATGACGGCTACCGCATCGACTACCTGCGCAAGAACATCCAGAGCATGGAGGATGCCGTGGAACTCGACGGCGTGGACCTCATGGGCTACACCATGTGGGGCTGCATCGACCTGGTCAGCGCCGGCACGGGCGAGATGCGCAAGCGCTACGGCTTCGTCTACGTCGACCGCGACGACGAGGGCAAGGGCACGCTCGCGCGCAGCCGCAAGGACAGCTTCTATTGGTACAAGAAGGTCATCGAGAGCAACGGCGAGGACCTGGACTAACCCTATGGGACAGGGGATAAGATTATGGACTGCTATTTCGGTATAGATGCGGGCGGCACTCAGGTGAAATGGGCGGTGGTGAACGCCGACTACCACATTGAGGAGCACGGAAGTATCCCAACATGCACCTCGCCCGCCGACCAGGTTATCGAAACGTTCCGCTCGGTGATCGAGCCCCATCGCGCCCGGGTGAGGGGTGTGGGAATAAGTATGCCCGGAGTCTTTTCCGAAGGCGATTCCGATGGCGTGGTTGGGGGAGGCGGCGCCCTTCACTGTTTGGACGGATATCCGCTCGGTCGCATCTTGCGCGAGAGCACGGGGCTTCCCGTAACCATCGAGAACGATGCGATGTGCGCGGCACTGGGAGAATATGCCGTCGGCGCGCTGAAGGGGGTCTCCCTGGGGTTGATGGTGGTGATCGGTACGGGTCTCGGCGGTGCCATCGTTGTTGACGGTCACATCTTGCGAGGCGCGCACAATCTCGCCGGCACCGTGTGCTTTGTGAGCAACGATGTGCGCAAGCCCGTGACCTTTGGGTCGGTGTACGGTGATGTCACCAGCTGGCGGGCGCTCCGAGACCAGGTGTGTGCGGCGAAGGGGATTGATCCGACCGATGATATCGACGGATATCGGATTTTCTCTTGGATTGAAGAGGGAGATGAGGACGCTCGTCGCGGTCTGGATGCATACGCGTTGGTCTTCGACAACATGCTGATGGGGTTGCAGTCGGTCATCGACCCTGAGGTCATCGTGGTCGGCGGCGGAATCAGCGCCCGTCCCGAGCTGTTTCAGGCATTTGAGCGCATGATGGATCAGGCTCACGTTCTTCCCATCATACCGAGGCCCTGCATCAAGCCAGCACAGAACGGCAACGATGCCAATTTGCTTGGCGCTGTGCGCACGCTGCGCCGCTCGCTTGGCGAGTGCGATTGATTGGCGGCTGGTGGCCCGACTCGCGGCCTCCTGTCCTAAAAAAAGAGTATGGGCTCCTTCGTTCATTCGAACGAAGGAGCCCACGTTTTGTAAGGGGCCTCCTGGCGAATTTTCATTCGCCAGGAGGCCTTTTGCTGTTGATCGAGAATGTCGCTGGACAGTTAGTTCAGATACGTATTTTTCAGAGGGTGTGTAAAGGCCGACCTGAGCCCGATTGGGCTGAATTTGACTTTCTGAACCGGTGGAGACGCTCATATAAGGGGGAGAAAGGTTGTCATGGGG
>URBP01000018.1 GCA_900546105.1 uncultured Collinsella sp. | reverse complement strand
AACACGCCGAGAATGCCTGTTTCTTGCGCGAGAAACTCGAAAGAAGCGTACTCATTAAATGTTGTCCGGCTGCCACGTCCGAGCAAAAGCATCGGCTCGAGCAGATTCTTGCCGAGTCCGAGTCGCTCGACCATAGCGAGACGCGTCGCTTTTTCGACTTGGATAACCTGTTTCATGAGACGTGTTTTGAGATTGCCGGTCGTCACATGCTGTGGGATTGGATGAAGAGCGTCAACACGCATTTTGAGCGATACAACTGGTTGCGTATGGTGTCGCAGGATCTGGATTGGGAGCCGATTCGTCGACAACATCGTCGGATTCTCGAGGCCATTATGAGGGGCGATACCGACACGGCGAGCTACCTGGCAGAGACGCACTTGCACCTGATGCCCGAGGAGCAGGGCCCGGTTATCGCCTTGCATCCCGACTATTTCGAGCTGTCCAAAGACTCGTCTATCTAGCCCATCACCGCATCTGCTCGAGACGCAAAAACGATCCTGCTCACCTACAACGTTTTGCAAGCGAGATTTTTAAAAAAATGCCTAAAATGGCTCAGACTGCCGACAATTGGGAAACGGGGTGCGCTATGGCGCAGATGAGAATCAAGGACATTGCCGCCGAGGCGGGCGTGAGCCCGGCCACGGTCTCGCGCTATCTCAACAACCGCCCCGGGCAGATGACCGAGGAAACCCGCGCTCGCATCGCGGCGGTTATCGAGCGCACTGGCTATCGCCCACGTGCTGCTGCACGCAATCTACGCAGCTCACGCACCAACCTCATCGGCGTGATTCTGGCCGACATCACCAACCCGTTCTCCAGCGCCATGCTCGAAGGGCTTTCCGCTAGCGCCGCCGCGCGCGGCTGCTCGCTTATGACGGCCATTAGCGGCAATGACCCCGCCAAGGAAGCAGAGTCGCTCACTAGACTTATCGATGCCGGCGTGGACGGCCTGGTCGTCAACACCTGCGGCGGCAACGACGAGGCAATCGTCGCAGCTGCGGGACGCCTGCCTGTTGTGCTGCTCGACCGCGATGTTGCCGCCGGCGGTGTCGATCTGGTGACCTCCAACAACCGTGAGCTGGTCGCCGGCCTGGTAGACGCCTTGGCCGCTGCGGGCAGCGAGCGCCTGTGCCTGCTCACCGAGGCGAGCGACGACAGCCCCGTGCGTCGCGAGCGCGCCGAGGGCTTTGCCGACGAGCTTTCGCGCCGCGGTCTTGCGGGCGAGGTCGTCACCTTGGCGGACGGTGGCGCCACGGGTGTCAGTCGCCTGGACGAGACCATCAGCGGCTATGCGGGTAAAAAGCTCGGCCTCATTGCCGTCAACGGCCTGGTCTTCCTGCGTCTGACCGAGGCGCTGGCCCAGCTCGGCCCCTCGTTGCCGGCGGGCCTTAAGATTGCGACGTTTGACGATTACCCCTGGAACCACGTGCTCTTTGGCGGTGTGACCACGGCCGCGCAGGACACCCTCACCATTGCCGAGCGCGTAGTCGAGCGTCTCTCCGAGCGCATCGACATCGTTACCACTACGGTGGGCGATGCCGCAAAGCTCGCCCCCAAGCGCATCGAGATACCCGGCCGCATCGAACACCGCGCTTCGACCTCGCGCTAGCCGCTCGTTCGCAATGGCCTGTTCGCGCACGTTTTTTGAGCGCTTGATACGCTTTAACCCTGCGGAAACATTTTTCTGCGATAGTATCTGCGATATAGACCAGTCGAAACCCGCCCGAAAGAAAGGGGAGCGACATGAACCAGCAGAACATCGATTACGTACTCCGCTCCGTAGAGCAGCGTGACATCCGCTTTGTGCGTCTGTGGTTTGTCGACATTCTCGGCCGTCTCAAGAACTTTGCCATTAGCCCCGAGGACCTCGAGGTCGCATTTGAGGAGGGCATTGGCTTTGACGGCTCGGCCATCGAGGGCTTTGCCACGCCCGAGGAAGCCGACATGCTCGCATTCCCCGATGCTTCGACCTTCCAGATCCTGCCGTGGCGCCCGAGCCACAACGGCGTCGCCCGTGTGTTCTGCGACGTGTGCACCCCCGATTGCAAGCCGTTTGCCGGCGATCCGCGCGACGCCCTGCGCCGCATGTTTCACAAGGCCGAGAAGGCTGGCTATCTGCTCAACGTGGGTGCCGAGCTGGAGTATTACTACTTCCCCGACGAGCACACCCCCGAGCCGCTCGACAACGTGGGCTACTTCGATCTTTCGGTGAGCGACGCCGCTCGCGACCTGCGCCGCAACACGGTCCTCACGCTCGAGAAGATGTCCGTGCCCGTGGAGTACACCTTCCACGCCGCCGGTCGCTCACAGCACGGCATGAGCCTGCGCCATGCCGAGGCCCTGAGTATGTCCGACGCCATTACCACGGCCAAGCTCATCATTAAGCAGCAGGCTTACGAGAGCGGCTGCCACGCCTCCTTTATGCCCAAGCCGTTGGCGGGCGAGGACGGCAGCGCCATGTTTTTGCATCAGTCGCTGTTCGACCATGACGGCAACAACGTCTTTTGGGGCGAGGGCGACGAGAGGTACCATCTCTCCGACGTCGCCAAGCACTACATGGCCGGCATCCTGGCACACGCGCGCGAGATCAGCGCCATCACCAACCCTACGGTCAACTCCTACAAGCGCATTACTACCGGCGGCGACTCCGTGCCGCAGTACGCCACGTGGGGCCTGCGCAACCGCGCGAGCATGATCCGCATTCCGGTCTACAAGCCCGGCAAGCAGCTGTCCACGCGCATCGAGCTTCGCAGCCCCGACCCCATGGCCAACCCGTACCTGGTCAACGCCGTCACGCTGGCGGCCGGTCTCGACGGCATCGAGCGCAAACTGGAACTCCCGCCCGAGGCCACGGCCGAGACGCTCAAGCTCACCGACCGTCAGATGGTCGAGGCCGGCTACACGCCGCTGCCGCGCTCGCTCAAAGAGGCGCTCGACGTATTTGAGGACTCGCAGTTTATGAAGGATGCCCTCGGTGAGCACATCCACAGCTTCTTCCTTAAAAAGAAGCGTGACGAGTGGCATAAGTTCGAATCCACGATCACCGAGTGGGAGATCAAGCACTACCTGGCGAACTCCTAATCGCGCTGGCTTGTCCCAGTACGATTGAGCTCATTTCTTTGGAGGCCGATATGTCCGAAAAGAGTGCCCTGTTCATGGCGCGCACGACGCGCTTCCACGAGTTTGCCCGCAGCTTGACGACTACCCTGGGTGTCGAGGTGAGCCTGGCCACCCCCGATTCGCCGACTGCGGCGCACGACTTCGACCTGCTGATTCTCGATTCCGATGGCATCCGTAGCGACCGCATCGATCAGATCGCCAAGTGGCTTGACGATCGCGGCGGCGTTCCCATGCTGGTGATCGTCGACGACGAGGCGCTCGGCACCCTGCGCCTGCCCAATCACGCGCATGCCGACTTTGTATGCCCCACGGCGACGCCCAACGAGCTCAAGGCTCGTGCGCAGCGCCTGATGGGCGAGGAGGAGACCGTCACCGCCGACGATGTACTCAACATCGATAACCTCGAGATCAACCTGGCTACCTACCAGGTGACGCTCGATAACGAGCCCATCGACCTGACGCTGATGGAGTACTCGCTGCTGAGCTTTTTGGCCACGCACCCCAACCGTGCCTACAGCCGCGAGGTGCTGCTGCACCGCGTGTGGGGCTTTGAGTACTGCGGCGGCACGCGCACCGTCGACGTGCACATTCGACGCATCCGCTCCAAGGTGGGCCCGCAGATTGCGGCACACATCACCACCGTCCGTGGCGTGGGTTATCTGTTTAAGGACTAGCAAGTAAATAGAGGGCAATGTGAGGGTACCGGAGATTTCACCAGTACCCTTTTCTCGTTTAGGGCGAAAAGAAGACCTTTCACCGATTAAATGTGTGTCAGTAAAAACAATATCAAACGTATAACACTATCTAGCAAATATCATCTAGTTACCGTATCTCCCTACTACACGGATGGAGGAAGAAATGCGTTATTCGAGAAAGGTGATTGTCGGATTCATAGTGTTGCTTGCCGCCCTGATGTCTCCAAGGTTGGTTTTTGGAGACGACGACTTGGTCCGTGTCACACCGCAAATAGCTGTGGAGCAAGCGCAGGCTTTCTTTGATGATGTATCGGATGAGCCGGTGACCGCTTGTGACCCAGTAAAAATGGTGAATTCCGATGGGGAATCAATCGGGTATATCGTTCGTGCGAAGCGGGATGACGTTAACTATGGCTACGTCGTATTTGATTCAGAGCGATCTTGGTGGATCAGCGAATACTGCTTGGCTCCGAACGCTCTTTTACCTATCGAGAGTGCAAGCGAAGAAATTGCACTCCTCGCATCCTCGGATAACGTCGTTGCGTTAAAGATTGACGAGCTAACTGTTGGCGTTGCCGACTTAGATAAAAACATTGTTTTAGACGCAAGTGGAAAAAAAGTACCAAATAAATTGTCCTCGGGAGGCAATCGCAGCGGATCGCCGGAACATTTCGATGACGTTTTTGTATCTGCCAAGGATTTGTATAAACAGGGATATGTTGTTGATGCGAGCAAAACGGTTTCGGGAATAATAACGCCAACGCAAACAGAAGTTATCAAAGAAACGGGGACTTATGCTTGCGCTGTTTCGGCAATGTTTGCAGTTAGCAGTCACTATGTGACTTTGAACCGCCTTAAATTGTCCGATTTATACTCGGAGCTTTGGAGGCTGTCGGGGACATGGGAAGAAGAAGAAAAGAAATATGATCAAGCGACTGGTCTGTACTTTACTCAAGGCAAGACTTCTCCTGACAAACCCGCTCCGGCCTTAAAGGAGTTTTGTGCAAGACGAGGCAAGGAGCTTGAGACGTCATTCGTTTGGTATCCGTCATGGGATTCCTTTAGGGTGAATACCGACTCGGGGAATCTGAGTATTTTCTCTGGAAGGCTCCGGTCAGCGGGCACGCAATGGCAGTTGTGGGCTACGTGGCAATGCATAACACATACTCGAATGCCAAGAAGTACCTGCTTGTTGTTTGGAATGGATGGACAAACCAGCTACAGTTTCTTCCATATGACGTATCAATTTACACGTCTCACGATGGCACATATTGCAAGGGTTGATTGTACTCGTGAACGGCGACAAGTTCATTCGAAGGGCAATGCTCCTATTGGTGCTTTCCTTTGCTTTGCTCACCGCAGCGAGCTTCTTTCTGTTAAGGGCGACTAATGGGGGAGAAAACGACACGGTTGTTGCAGTCGAGGTGCGCGCTCTATCGGATGTTCATAACGGGCAATTTGAGGCGCTTATGCCAAGTGGTTGCCGTAAGAGAATCGATATGCGCCGTAAGTCAAGTTCCGGATATGTCTCAGGGTTGAAAGCAGGTGATAAATGGATTCTAGTTTTTGTGGAAGATAAGGAACTTGACGGGACTGTTCTGTATCCCCATTCAGCTGAGAAAGTCAAATCAAGTAGACAAGGGGAATGAAGAATGATTGATAGAAAGCAGTTCTTAGGTCTGATGGCGGGGGCTCCTATTTTGATGCGAGCCGGGATGGCAGAAGCCGTGGAGTTGCCGGACGCTCAGAAGCGATTGACGCTCGTGGTCGACACGGTGGTCAGAGATGAAAATGGCAATGAAAAAACGCGAACAAGAAGCAGAGAGACTATTTTCACGCCAGAGAGCAAAACTGTGACGCTATGGCCGGTGATGTCATAACAATCCAGAGGGAATCAGATGAAACGTTGCCGCTGCTTGCCAAGATTGAGCTCACAGTCGCTTATTATAACGATAAAACAGAAATTGAGATTCGTTCCGGAAAGTACTCGATAGTCCAAATCGATCCGCTTGTGATGTATGCAAACGCTTGGTATGCGCTCATGCAGAAAGATAAATATGTGATGAACTACTTCGCAGAAGGCGAAGCATCATATGAAACGGGGTGGGGGCCAACGCCATACGACGCGGAGAAGGATAAGTGGACGTGCGGATCAGGCATGGGCGCGACGATTACGGACTTCATTAACGATTCAACATATAGCTTTGCTATCGACTGTTATATCGAATAGACATGACGGCATAAAACGAATTGGCCTATAAGCATGTCATTACTTAAGCAAAGCTGAAATCTTGGCATCTAGTGCTCGGGACTGCCCAGCTTGGGGTACAACTCAACGTGAACAATGATGGCCCGCCACATGTTTGGCGGGCCTTTGGTTATTTGACGAAAGGATCGCAGCCATGAGCGAGAACGATTCCCAGCGTCCCCAGGACGCGGGCAACGCCGGCGAGACTCAGCAGCAGCCGCGCGTGCAGGTGGAGTCGACCCCTGCCGACGGCAACAACATTCCCTACGTGCAAGCCTACGACACGCAGACCGGAAAGCCGCTGGGCAGCCAGCAGGTTGTAAACAAGCACACCGTGGTCAAGACTAAGACCAAAAAGCTGCCGATCTTTATTACGGCGCTCGCCGGCTGTGCATGCGGCGCCCTGCTGGTCATTGCGCTCATTATGAGTGGCACGCTCAACATTGGCAGCGGAAAGAATGCCGTGACGGCGGGTGCTTCGGGTTCATCGACGCAAAAGATTACGATCGACTCCGAGGACACCACGCTGGCCGAGGCCGTCTCTGCCAAGGCGCTGCCCTCCGTGGTTTCCATTACCGCCACTTCGAGCGGCGGCCAGAATGGCTCGCTTTCGCAGTCTGCCGACGAGTCGGACGGCTCGGGCAGCGTCGGTTCGGGCGTTGTGCTCGATACCGAGGGCCACATCCTCACCAACAACCACGTGGTCGATGGCTATGACCAGTACGTGGTGACCATGGACGACGGCACCACCTACGAGGCCGAGTTCGTGGGCAACGATGCTTCGAGCGACCTAGCCGTCATCAAGCTCAAGGATGCTGACGCCTCTAAGCTCACGCCGATCGAGATCGGCGACTCTTCCAAGCTCAACGTGGGCGAGTGGGTCATGGCGATCGGCTCGCCGTTCGGCAACGAGCAGTCTGTCTCCACGGGTATCGTGTCGGCGCTGTATCGCTCCACGGCCATGAGCTCTACCAACGGTAACACCATCTATGCCAACATGATCCAGACCGATGCCGCCATCAACCCGGGCAACTCCGGCGGCGCGCTCGTTAACGACAACGGTGAGCTGGTGGGTATCAACTCGCTCATCG
This sequence comes from uncultured Collinsella sp., assembly GCA_900546105.1. Classification (GTDB taxonomy): domain Bacteria; phylum Actinomycetota; class Coriobacteriia; order Coriobacteriales; family Coriobacteriaceae; genus Collinsella. The sequence continues at coordinate 20,249 of URBP01000018.1, read as the reverse complement.
AGAGCTACTCGGGCTCCAGCTCGGGCGTGGGCTTTGCCATTCCCGTTAACTATGCCAAGAACATTGCCGACCAGATCATCGACGGCAAGACGCCGGTTCATCCGTACCTGGGCGCCACGCTTTCGAGCGTCAACGCGCTCAATGCTCGCACTAACAAGCTGAGCACCGATAGCGGCGCGTACGTGGCAAGCGTCGTCGAGGACGGTCCTGCCGCCAAGGCCGGCATCCAAGAGGGCGATGTCATTACCAAGCTGGGCGACGATGAGATTTCGAGCGCCGATGGCCTGATCATCGCGCTGCGCAGCCACGAGGTGGGCGAGAAGGTCGAGATCACGCTCATGCGCGGCAAGGAAGAGAAGAAGGTTACCGTCGAGCTGGGCTCCGACGAGGAGCTGCAGAACCAGCAGCAGGACGACAGCGCGACCGACACCGGCAACGGCGGTATTACCGACGAACAGCTGCGCCAGTACCTGGAGGAGCTGCTGGGCCAGCAGGGCCAGGGTCAAGGCTACGGTCAGGGTTACTAGCGAGCCGTTTCGCACATATCGAGGCCAGGGGGCTGTCCCATCAACGTGGGACAGCCCTTTTTTCTTATTGATCCGTTGGGGACGGAGGAAAACGGATCATTTGGAACTGACAGGGGCATGGTTTGATCGCGCGATCCACCCCAGTCTGGCGGCTGCCGATTCGGTGCGGTTCGAGACCGCTATTCGGCCTCATTGCGACCGGTGGTACTCTAGTATCCGTTTGAAATCGAGCGAAGGAGTGCCGCTATGGAGCAATCGAGCCTGTTTGGTGACGGCGTGGACATCGATACCGAAACGCCCGCGAGCACGGATACCGCCGTACCGGCCGATGCCCGTGCCCAGGCGGCAGCGCGTGCGGCCGAGCTGCGCCACGAGCTCGATTACCACGCCTATCGCTACTACATGCTCGATGCGCCCGAGATCACGGACGCCGCCTTTGACAAGATGCTCGTTGAGCTGCAGGAAATTGAGGCCACCTACCCCGACCTGGTGACGCCCGACAGCTATACCCAGCGCGTGGGCGGGTACGTGAGCGAGCAGTTTACGCCGGTCACGCATATGGCGCGCATGTATTCCATGGACGATGCCATGGATCTGGACGAACTCGACGCGTGGCTCCAGCGCACCGAGGATGCGCTCGGTGCCGGCAGCGTCACCTATACCTGCGAGCTTAAGATCGACGGCCTGGGCGTGGCGCTTACCTACCAAAACGGCACCTTCGTACGCGCAGCCACACGCGGCGATGGCACCACGGGCGAGGACGTGTCGCTCAACGTCCGTACCATCAAGGATGTGCCCATGCACCTGTCCGAGCCGGCGCTCGCCCACATGGGCGCCGACCGCGAGCGCACCATCGAGGTCCGTGGCGAGGTCTATATGCCCAAGGGCAGCTTTGTGCGCCTGAACGACGAGGCCGATGCCGAGGGGCGCGACCCCTTCGCCAACCCGCGCAACGCTGCCGCCGGCAGCCTGCGCCAAAAGGACCCCAAGGTCACGGCGCGCCGCGATCTCGCTACCTTTATCTATGCCATCGCCGATACCGATCCGCTGCACGTCCACAGCCAGCGCGAGTTCCTCGATTGGCTGCGTAGCGCCGGCTTTAGCGTCAACCCTAACGTGGCTCGCTGTGCCACACCCGCCGAGGTCCACGAGTTCTGTGCCCAGGCGCTCGAACACCGCGGTGACCTGGACTACGACATCGACGGCGTGGTCGTAAAGGTCGACAGCTTCCAGCAGCAGCTCGACCTGGGCTTTACCGCCCGCGCACCGCGCTGGGCCATCGCCTTTAAGTTCCCGCCCGAGGAAAAGCAGACCGTCCTGCGCGAGATTCGCATCCAGGTGGGCCGCACCGGTGTGCTCACACCGGTCGCCGAGTTCGACCCGGTGACGGTTGCCGGCTCCACCATCGCGCGCGCCACGCTGCACAACATCGACGAGATCCGTCGCAAAAACGTGCGCGAGGGCGACACTATCATCGTGCACAAGGCGGGCGACGTGATTCCCGAGGTCGTAGGTCCGGTGTTCGATAAACGCCCGGCCGATTCGGTCGACTGGCACATGCCCGAGGTCTGCCCCGTGTGCGGTAGCCCCGTGGTCCACGAGGATGGCGAGGTTGCCTACCGCTGCGTGTCCATCGACTGTCCCGCACAGCTCAAGGAGCGCCTGCTTCACTGGGTAAGCCGCGGCTGCATGGACGTCGACGGCCTGGGCGACGAGATCGTCGACAAGATGATCGCTGCCGGCCTGATCCACGATGTCGCGGACTTCTACCAGCTCACGGTCGACGACATCGCAGGCCTGGACACAGGGCGCGTGTACGCTAGCTCCAACAGCAAAAAGGGCGTCAAGAAGGGCGACCCCATCCCGGTGGGCCTCAAGACGGCCGAGAAAATCATCGCCGAGCTCAACAAGTCCAAGAGCCAGCCGCTCGGTCGCGTGCTGTTTGCCCTGGGCATCCGCCACGTGGGCAAGAGCGTGGGCGAGGTCATCGCCGAGCGATTCCTGTCGATTGATAAGCTCATCTTGGCGAGTGAAGAGGACATCGCCGAGTGCGAGGGCATCGGTCCCAAGATTGCGGCGAGCGTCAAGCAGTTCCTGGCCGTGCCCGAAAACCTTGCCGTGCTGGAGCGTTTGCGCCAGGCGGGTCTGTCGCTCGAGGTCGACTTGGGCGCCGCGCATGCACAAGCCGCAGCCGACGCGGGCGTGGCGGGCGAGCTCGCCGATGCACAACCGCTCGCGGGTCTGACCTTCGTGCTCACCGGCACGCTCGTCAACCGCACCCGCGACGAGGCAGGCGCGGCGCTCAAGGTGCTCGGCGCCAAGGTCTCGGGCAGCGTGTCCAAGAAGACGAGCTATCTGGTTGCCGGCCCCAAAGCGGGCTCCAAGCTCACCAAAGCCGAGCAGCTGGGCGTACCCGTGCTGGACGAGGACGCGCTCGAGCAGATCCTGGCGACTGGTGAGGTGCCGGAGGCGTAATGGATATCGAGAATCGCAATTGCTCGCAGGCGGAAGGGCGCGCGAGGCATTCCCAAGTGCAGGCAAAAGAGCGCTTAATGATGCGAATTTGCGTTGCCGAGCGCGAGCGCGCGGCGAGTGCATCTCGCGATGCCTTTGAGGCGTTGACCGAGTTAGAGGCGAGGCTCGGTCTAGCCTAGAGAGACCGGCACCGTGATCTGCGTCACGTAGGTTGCTGGGTCGTCGCTGATGATGTCGTCGATCAGGGCGATTTTGCGTCGCCCCGCTACGCCGCCAGCTTGTCAAAAACCCCGCGGCGGTTGAGTACGGTAAATGCAATCACGCAAATGACCGCCGACAGAATTGACCCGCACGGCGAGGCGATACCCATGGGAAACAGCGTGTCGGAATAGGCGTTCGACAGCAGCCAGGCGCCGGGCACGCGAATGAGCGCCACCGCCAGCACGTTGTGAGCAAAGCCGATGTAGCTCTTGCCATACGCAGCGAAAAAGCCACTAAAGCAAATGTGGATGCCGGCAAAAATCGCGTCAAAAATATAGCTGTGCATATAGCCGGTACCGGCCGCGACCACCGCGGGGTCCTTGGCAAAAAAGCCGATAAACGCCGGCGCTACCAGCCACATCAGCACCGTGATCAGGCAGCCGTACACCACCGAGATGGTCATGGCATCCTTGAGCACCTGACGCGCGCGGTCGCCCTTGCCCGCGCCGGCGTTTTGCGCCGTGAGCGCGCTGACGGTAGCGCCCATGGAACTCGGCACGATAAACAAAAAGCTGATCATCTTCTCGACTAGGCCCACGGCGGCGGCGTCGACTAGCCCACGGTGGTTGGCGATGACGGTGATGAACATAAACGCCACCTGGATGCAGCCGTCCTGCACAGCCACGGGCACGCCGATTTTAAGAATGCTGCCGAGCACCTTGCGCTGGGGGCGCAGGTCGCTGCGCTTGAGGTGAATGTGCGTACGGCGGCTCTTGAGCCACACGAGCGCGAGAGCCACGCTCGCCGTCTGCGCGATGACTGTGCCGAGTGCCGCGCCTACGGGGCCGAGCCCCATGTGGCCGATAAACAGAAAGTCGAGTGCGATGTTGATGATGCATGCCACGCCAATCACGTACATGGGCGAGCGCGAATCGCCTAGGCCGCGAAAGATGGCCGAGAGGATGTTGTACGCGGCGATAAAGGGAATGCCCATAAAGCAGATACGCAGGTAGGCGGCAGTTCCTTCGACCGCTTCGGCCGGCGTGCCAATAAGCGCCACGATGTGCGGACACAGTGCGAGCAGGACAGCGGCCAGCACCACCGAGATACCCATAAAGAGCGTGATGGTGTTGCCGATGGCGGCTTCGGCGCGGTCGAAGCGGCGCGAACCCACGGCGTGGCCGACGATGACCGTCGTTCCCATGGCCAGGCCCACGAGCGTCACGGTAATGATATAGAGCGTCTGCGCGCCGTTGCCCACGGCGGTGATGCCGGCGGCACCGCTAAACTGTCCCATCATGTACAGGTCGGCCATGCCGTAGAGCATCTGCAAAAAGTACGAGAGCATATAGGGCAGGGCAAAGACCGCGATGGTCTTGAGGACATTGCCGCGTGTGAGGTCGTGTTCCATGGGCGGGGCGCTTTCTGGCTTAGATCGTTTACGTACCAGTGTAGTGAAAACCCTACAACGATTGTAGAGTCAAGATTTGTGTTGGCAGCGGGGCGAAAAGGTCACGCTCGCGTTCATTTCCAATTGAATACGGACATGCGCCCTGTGAGCATGGCGCCTGCACTAGCCTTGCAGAAATCGATTTCGGAGCACTTGACACCGCCGCACGGCGCGCCATAATACGTGGGTTTGCGAACAACGTTTGATGGGGGATGAACCTGCGTGCGCAATCTCAAGATTTTGTTTTCCTATCTGGGGGCATACCGCCGCGACGCCATACTCGGCGTGCTCTTTGTGACGGCCGAGACGGCGCTCGAGCTGTTTATCCCGGTCATCATGGCAAATATCATCGATGTGGGCGTGCCCGCGGGCGACATCAACTACATGCTGTTGCAGGGCACGTATATGTTGGTATGCGCCGCATGTTCGCTGGTACTTGGCTTGGGCTATGCACGCACGTCTGCTCGCGTCGCCTCGGGGCTGGGCGCTAGCCTGCGCGAGGCCGAGTATCGCAAGATCCAGACGCTCGCTTTTGGCAATCTGGACAACTACGACGCTAGCTCGCTCGTCACGCGCATGACCACCGACATCACCGTGATTCAAAACGCTATCGGCAACGGCTTTCGCCCTATGGTGCGCGGCCCCGTGACGCTTATCGTCGGCTTGGTCTATGCGCTGGTGCTGTCGCGCCCGCTCGCCACTGTATTTGCGATCATCCTGCCGGTGCTGGCGATCGTGCTGGGCGTTATCACCTATCGCGTCAGTCCGCTCTACCGCCAGCTGCAGACCTCGATGGACCATCTCAACGGTGTGGTGCAGGAAGACCTCACCGCCGTGCGCGCCGTCAAAGCGTACGTGCGCGCCGAGCACGAGGAGGCCAAGTTCGATGCCGTCAATACCGAGCTTGCGCACACGGCGACGAAGGCCTTTGGCAACGCCGTGCTCAACCTGCCGGTGTTTCAGCTGTCGATGTACGTGGCGGCGCTTTCCATTCTGTGGATCGGCGGGCGCATGATTCTTGCCGGCGAGCTCGGCGTGGGCTCGCTCACGGGCTTTATGAGCTATGTGCTGCTGATCATGAACTCGCTCATGATGATTTCCAACGTGTTTTTGCTGCTCACCCGCGCACTTGCCAGCGTGGAGCGCATCTCGCGGGTGCTCGACGAGCGTTCGCTTATCCAGGCGCCCGACGCTGCCACTGCCGTGCACGGGGTGGCCGACGGAAGCATCGAGTTTCGCGACGTGTCGTTTAAGTACCGCGCGGATGCTGCCGAGGATGTGCTCGAGCATATTGACCTTTGCATTGAGGCGGGCTCCACGGTGGGCGTGCTCGGCGGCACGGGCTCGGGCAAGAGTTCGCTTGTGCAGCTAATCGCGCGCCTGTACGACGCCACCGAAGGCGCCGTGCTCGTGGGCGGGCGCGATGTGCGCAATTACGACCTGGTTGCCCTGCGCGACGCCGTGGGTATCGTGCTGCAAAAGAACGTGCTGTTTACGGGTACCGTGCGCGAGAACCTGCAGTGGGGCAATCCGCAGGCGTCGGACGATGAGCTCCTCGCGGCCTGCCGGGCGGCATGCGTGGACGAGTTCCTGGATCGCATCGGCGGGCTGGACGGCGAGTTGGGCCAAGGCGGCGCCGGTGTTTCGGGCGGCCAGAAGCAACGCCTGTGCATTGCGCGCACGCTGCTCAAGCATCCGCGCGTGCTCATTTTTGATGACTCAACCAGCGCGGTCGATATGGCGACCGACGCTAAGATTCGCGAGCATATTGCTCAGATTCCCAATACGACGGTGATTGTCATTGCGCAGCGCATTGCGAGCGTTATGGATGCCGACCGCATCGTGGTGTTGGACGACGGCTGTGTCCACGGTGTGGGCACGCACGAGGAGCTGCTGGCGGGCGACGCCATTTATCAGGAGATTTATGCCTCGCAGATGGAGTTTGCGGGGGATGCGGGCGTCGTGGATGGCGCAAATGCCCTGTCTTCCTCTGGCCCCAGTGGATCGCTTCAGGCTGCGAAAGGAGATGAGCATCGTGCCTAAGACATCCGCTCAGGCCCGTCCCGCCAATCTGGCGCAGACGCTTCGCCGCCTGCTCTCCTACATGGGGCATGCCAAGTTCTCGCTGCTCGCAGTGGGTGTGCTTGCCTCTGTGGCCGCCATCGCAAGCCTTGCCGGTACCTACATGGTGCGCCCCATCGTCAACGGTTTGGCAACGGGCGGCGAGGAACTGCTCGCCAGGCAGGTTATCTTTACCGCTGCCATCTACGCCGCGGGCGTGCTCTCGGCTCTGGGCTACTCGCAGATTATGGTGCGCGCGGCCCAGCGCGTGGTCTCCGATATCCGCCGCGACCTGTTTGCGCACATCCAGATGCTGCCGCTGAGCTACTTCGACAGCACGCGCTCGGGTGACATCATGAGCTTCTTTACCAACGACGTCGACACCGTCTCCGAGGCGCTCAACAACAGCTTTGCCAACGTGATTCAGGCGAGCATCCAGGTGGTCGGCACCACGGCCATGCTCATCATCCTCAACTGGCAGCTCACGATTATCACGCTCGTGTGCGATGTGGCCATTGTGCTGTACGCGCGCTACTCGGGCATGCGTTCCAAGCGCTTTTTTGCCGCCCAACAGGCGTCGCTGGGCGATTTGGACGGATATATCGAAGAGATGGTCTCGGGCCAAAAGGTCATCAAGGTCTTTAATCACGAACAGGCCAACGTGGCTGGTTTTGACGCGCGCAACCAAGAGCTGCGCCGCACCGGTGGTGCCGCGCAGGCCTACGCCAACTCGATGGTGCCCATGACCGTGGTGATCGGCTATGCCAACTACGCCATCGTTGCGGTGGCAGGCGGCATGCTCTGCATCAACGGTCTGGCCGATGTAGGTGCGCTCGCAAGCTACCTGGTCTTTGTGCGTCAGGCCGCCATGCCCATCAATCAGTTTACGCAGCTGGGCAACTTCTTGCTCAACGCGCTGGCCGGCGCCGAGCGCCTGTTTGCCGCCATGGATCTTGAGCCCGAGGTGGACGAGGGCTGCGTGGAGCTGGTGCAGACGGGCGACGCCGCGTGGGCATGGAAGATTCCCGAGGGCCAGGGCGTGGGCGCGTACGGGCACCTGCATGATGTGGCTGCCGTTGATGAGTCGGGCCGTGCGGTGGCTGCCGACGGCACCGAGCTCACGTGCGGCTTGGTCCCGCTCGCCGGCGACGTGCGCTTCCATGCCGTGGACTTTTCCTACGTGCCGGGCACCCGTGTGCTCACGGACCTCAACCTGTTTGCCAAGCCGGGGCAAAAGATCGCGTTTGTGGGCTCGACGGGCGCCGGTAAGACGACCATCACTAACCTCATCAACCGCTTCTACGAGGTCGATGACGGCGAGATCACGTACGACGGCATCGACGTCAAGCACATTGCCAAGGCCAGCCTGCGCGGGTCGCTCGGCATTGTGCCGCAGGACACGCACCTGTTTAGCGGCACCATCGCACAGAACATCCGCTTTGGCAAGCTCGACGCGACCGACGAGGAAGTGCGCGCCGCTGCCGAGGCTGCCTGCGCGGATTCGTTTATCCGCCGCCTGCCTAGAGGCTACGACACACCGGTCACGGCCGACGGCGCCAACCTGTCGCAGGGCCAGCGCCAGCTGCTCGCCATCGCGCGCGTGGCCGTTGCCGACCCGCCGGTGCTCATCTTGGACGAGGCCACGAGCTCTATCGACACGCGCACCGAAAAGCTCATCGAGCGCGGCATGGACCGCATCATGCGCGGACGCACCACGTTTATGATCGCGCACCGCCTGTCCACCGTCCGCGACGCCGACGCCATCATGGTCCTCGAACACGGTCGCATCATCGAGCGCGGCACGCACGAAGAGCTGCTCGCCCAACACGGCGAGTACTGGCAGCTGGCGCATGGCTTAAAAGAGTTGGATTAACCTGTTCGAGCACGATGCTTTGGTCCTCTGCGCCTCTCACCTCGCTTCAAACCAGCACAACATTCGACGTTTTTTGCCAAAATCGGGAAAAGCATCGAATGTTGTGATGGTTTGTATGCTGAGGATGGGCTTGGAAAGTCCGTTTTGCTCGAAGCGACCTGTCCTGTCGTACGGGTGTCGGCATGATTCTCCCGTGGGGTATTATGTTTTCCGAAGAATAAAACGCCGCGCGAGGGGAGGACTGCGTGGACGGGCACGTGCAACATGACGGTTTTGGCCGCGATATCAACTACCTGCGCATTGCCGTTACCGACAAGTGCAATTTCCGCTGCATTTACTGCATGCCGGCCGATGGCGTGGCGCCCCGTGTACACGACGAGCTACTCAGTGCCGAGGAAATCGCCCGCTTTGTGCGCTTGGTGGCGGGGGAGGGCATTCGCCGCGTGCGCCTGACGGGCGGCGAGCCGCTGGTCAGCCGCCGTATCATCCCGCTCATTCGCGACATCCGCGCGATTCCGCAGATCGAGGACATCTCGCTCACCACCAACGGCGCCCTGTTGCCCAAACTGGCACCGCAGCTCAAAGATGCCGGGCTTGACCGCGTCAACATTTCGCTCGATACGCTCGACCCTACGCTGTTTGGAAAGATCACGCGCCTGGGTCGACTCGAACAGACCATGGCTGGCATCGACGCGGCGCTGGCTTGGGGCTTTGAGCCCGTTAAGGTCAACTGCGTTGTTGTGCGCCGGCTCAACCAGGATGTGGCGGCTCTCGCGCGGCTCACGCTCGACCGCCCCATCCACCTGCGCTTTATCGAATACATGCCCATCGGCGACGAGCGCACGAGCTCGCATTGCGCTGTGGACCCGCATGCGCCTGCGCTCAATCCGGCGCTGTGGGATGCGAGCGACACCGTGCCGAGCGACGAACTGCGGGCGCGCGTCAATGCCGGGGCCGCCGCGGTAGGTCTGGGCGAGCTCGAACCGCTCGACATCAGTGACGCTCCTGCCGGCGCGGGCCCCGCGCGCTATTGGCGCTTTCCGGGCGCGGCGGGAACGGTCGGCTTCATTAGCGCCATGTCCAACCATTTTTGCGCGAGCTGCAACCGCCTGCGCCTGACGGCCGACGGCAACGTGCGTCCGTGCCTGTTCAGCGATGCCGAGTATTCGGTGCGCGACGCCCTGCACCGTGGTGATGATATGCAGGTACTTTCGATTTGGCGCGATGCCGTCGCCCACAAACCGCAGGAACACGCGATAATTGAGGGCACGCAACGATTTATGTCCCAAATCGGAGGATGATCATATGGCCAAGAGCAGGTACGCCGATGCCACCAAGGCCGCTCGCAGGGCCGCGATGTCTGCCCACAAAGTCACGGCTGCGGCGAATGCTGGCAACGCCGACGCGTCCGCACGGCCGACTGCCAGTGCTGCCACCGAGCCCGCCCGTGACGCCCGTCGCGACGAGCTGACGCACGTGGACGCCAAGGGCGAGGTTCGCATGGTCGACGTGTCCGACAAGGCCGAGACCCATCGCATTGCCATCGCCGAGGGCACCATCCTTATGCACCCCGAGACGCAGGCCATGGTGCTGCAGGACCGCGCCAAAAAGGGCGACGTGCTTGCCTGCGCGCGCGTGGCGGGCATCATGGCCATCAAGCGCACGAGCGACATCATCCCCATGTGTCATCCGTTGCTCATTACCAAGAGTAAGTGCGACATTGCGCCCATCGCTCCGGCGGGGACGCCGGCCGAGGACGTGCCCGAGGGCTGGGCGCCGGCACGCGCGGACGGGCAGGTTGGCTTTCACGTACTGGTCACGGCGGGTGTGACGGGCAAGACGGGTATCGAGATGGAGGCCCTGACCGGCGCGAGTGCCGCGTGCCTGACAATCTACGACATGTGCAAGGCGGTCGATCGCGGCATGGAAATCGTCGACGTGCGCCTGCTGCACAAGGAGGGCGGCCGCTCGGGCGTGTGGGATCGTGCCGAGCGTCAGGTCGCTGCTGTTGAGTCCGTGGCCGCTGATGGTGCCGCGCCCGCGAGCGCACCCGTCGTCGCGCCCGCAACTCTGGCCCCGGCCGTCCCCGCGATTGCGTTTATCGGCTACCAAAACTCGGGCAAGACCACGCTCGTCGAGAAGGTCATCGCCGAGCTCACCCGCCGCGGCCTGCGCGTGGGTTCGCTCAAGCATCATGGGCACCACGGCTTTGATATCGACGTGCCCGCTAAGGACACCTGGCGCCATCACCAGGCCGGCTCCAAGCACGTGGGCCTCATCTGCGCCACGCGCTGGGCGGAGTACGCCGACACGCGCGAGGAGGACGAGATGCCCGCGCGCGAGCTGCTGTCGCGCTACAACGATGTCGACGTGGTGATCATCGAGGGCTACAAGACCGAGGGCTTCGACAATATCGTGGTCGCGCGCTCCGGTGTCGACCGTCTGCGCGGCAAGAGCTCGCTCGACCTGGTCGATGGCCACACGCTGGCCCTTGCCTGCAATGAGGCCTTGGCGCGTCAGGCATTCGACGCCGGTTTCGCGACCCGAGCCATCAATATCAACGACGCCCGAGCCATCTGCGATCTTATCCAAGATCATCTTTAAGGCTTGACGCTGCGCCGGCCCCAAGCACCCCATCTCGCCCCTCAAGCCGTCGCTCGCGTACCAAAGTACGCGTCGCTCCTCTTTCGGGGCGACCTGGGGCACTTGGAACCGGCTCGCTGCGCTGCCATAACCTGCCAAAAAGGGACAGGTTTATTTTGGCAGGTTTTATCTGGGCAAATGTCACTTCCACCGCAAAGGGGCCAGACACCTTTGTGGTGGATTTTGCTTTAGTAGATGTGTGGGACATGCCTTACAATTTACCAAGTAGTTCATGACGGGCGAAAACGGAGAGAAGGGGCTTGATGCGTCCTTAATGTTTCATGCGGATAGATTGATTTGACAGACGGTGGCGAATGCCCGCCGCCCGTATTCGTATGAAACAAGGAGTCTCCATGCTCGCCTCTCTTTTCTCAAAATCTCAATCGTCGCTGTCCGTGCAGGCCAAGCGCCTGGTGGCAATGCGCTTCCTCATCTACACCGGCTTTCAGACCAGCTACTTTATCGGCGTCATCGGAACGCTCACCTATGCGGACGGCGCTTCGGTCGTCGCGACATCGCTGGCCGTCCTGTTTATGAATGTATTCGTGATCATGGGATCCTTTGCGGGTGGCGCGGTGCTCGACGCCCGGGGCCCGCGCTACCATTTCTTGCTGAGCATCGTGGGCACGCTGGCAACCGGCGCGGCGATCCTCGCCTTTGGCAGCGCGACCGGCGTCGTCCTGCTCGGCGCGGTGTTTCTGGGCTTTACGATGGGATTCGCCCAGCCCATTGCCACATCCTATCCGGCCTATCTCACCGACGACCCCGTCGAGCTCAAAGACATCAACTCCGCCATCGCCATGTTCTCAAACGTGAGCATTATCGTCGGACCCGCGCTGGGCGGCTTTGTCGCGGCGGCTACGTCGTCGCGCGCGGTGTTCGTGCTTATGATGCTCTCTACTGTGTTGGCGTTCGTCGTCGGTTGGGGCTTTAGGCCGCGGGCCAGCCATGTCGCCGGGCATGCGGATGCCGATTCGGCAGAGGAAGGGGAGCGTGCGGGACAAAGCTCCAACCCCAGCGCATCCACTCGCGCCACCTTCGCGACTAGCATCAAGACGGTCTTCACCAACAGCGTCCTCGCGCTACTTTTCTGCATCATTTTTCTTTCGAACTTTGGCTACGGAGCCTTCGATCCGCTGGAGTCGTTCTTCTACCGCGATGTCCTGCACGTCGGCGTTGAGTGGATGGGCTGGCTTTCGTCGGCCTGCGGTGTGGGCGCGGTGCTGGGTGCCGTGCTCGCGCTCCGCTTGCCGCCGCACCTGGTCAACCTTAAGACGCTGCTTGTGGCGCTTATGTCCGTGGGCCTGGGAAGTCTGCTCTATGTGGGGACACCGTACGTGGGCGTGGCTCTTGTCGGCCAGATTGCACTGGGCATAGCTTGGGGCATCGTCAACCCGCTCCACAACACCATCGTGCAAACGACGGCTCCGCTCGAGCAGCTTGGTCGCGTAAATTCGGTCATGGGCTTTGGCAACATGTTCGCCGGCGTAGCCCCGCTGGCGATTGCTCCCTGGCTGGCGGCGACGTTTGGCGTGCAGCAGACGCTCGTTGGTGCGGGCATGGTCGTGACGGCGGTTCCCGCGGCGCTGCTGCTGTTTGGACGCCGGCATTTGCAACGTGCCGCAAGGCAGTAAAAACCATCACAACATTCGATGAAAATCGCGATTTTGCCGAAAAGCGTCGAATGTTGTGATGGTTTGCGCCACGGGCCATGCCACCCAGCGAGTCCGGCCGCCACAAAGGGGCCAGGCACCTTTGTGGTGGTTTTTGCTTTGACGGGCCGCGCCCGCGCCTTGGTATACCATGTACGCCGTTCGCGAATACACCCCACACCGCCGCACAACCCAGAAAGGCTCCCATGGACACCACCTTCAGCCGCATCAAAGCCGTGTTCTGCGATATCGACGGCACGCTGCTCACGAGCGAGCACACGGTGTCCCCGCGAACCGTGGCGGCGATCCGCGCCCTGCGCGAGCACGGCGTGCTTTTTGGCCTGTGCACCGGGCGTGACGCCCACGCGACCGAGGCCATGTACGAGCTCTGGGGCATCGAAGGCCTGGTGGACGTGCTCGTGGGCTGCGGTGGCGCCGAGATCATCGACCGCGCGCACGACATCAACGAGCTAAGCTATCCGCTGCCGGGCGAGACCATCGCGCGCATCTGCAAGCACATGGCGGACCTTCCGGCAACGCCCGTCTGCCCCCGGGACGGCGTGTTCTACGTGCCCGAGAGCAATGCGTGCGTCGAGCACCTGTCGCGCGTCGACGGTGTGCCCTACCAGGTGGTCGATTTTGCCGAGTTCCTGCGCGATCCGCAGCCCAAGGTGATGTTTACCATGGCGCCCGAGGTGATGCCGCAGGTTATCGAGCGGGCGTCGACGCTCGGCGATGACACCGTTAAGGCGGCTGCTCTGCAAACCACGCAGCGACTCTACGAGTTCATGGATCCGCGCGTGTCCAAGACGCGCGGCCTTGTGCGCGTGGCGGGGCTCAACGACATGGAGCTCCAGAACATCTGCGTGTTTGGCGATGCCGATAACGACACCTGCATGGTGGCTGGCGCCGGCGTGGGCGTGGCCATGGCAAACGGCAGCGATGCCACCCGCTCCGCCGCCGACTTTGTAACCGCCAGCAACGACAAAGACGGCATCGCGATCTTTATCGAGGAACATCTGCTGTAGCGCCGGGGGAGAACCACCGCAAAGGGGGCAGGCGCCCTTGCGGTGGCCTCAGGCGATTTGGGCGAATTGATGCCTAAAATCTTCGCGTAAATTCAAATAACGTCGTTTAAACATCACGCTTCTAACCACCGATGGGTTAAAGATATTCTCATCAGTTTGGTAGGATATTCCTCCCGGGTAATGACACACCGCTCACGGGATGTTTGCTCTTGAGCAAAATGTTGTGCAAATAAATCTAATGCCATTAAAAAATAATAGGCAACTAAATTACCAGCAGAAATAAAAAATAGATAGCGAATAAACGAAGGTAAATCTGAGTAAATGTCAAGAGAATTAAGAACTTGCACAAAAATGTCGGTTTTGCTGCTCAGATGTTTAAACAATCGTTATAATTGCATCACTTAGCGAGCGCAATTACAGATTGCGCAGATACGTTTGATAGTGAAAGAGCAAGATCGCGGTCTCTTGGGGAGGAGACATCGATGAAAGCGAATTCAGAAAAAACTAAGCAGCGTAAAAAAGCGACGCGCCGTGTACTGGCAGGCGTTTTGTGCGGAGCCTCCGTGTTGAGCCTGGTACTGTCGCTCGTCATGCCTCCGATCTCGCAGGCCATTGCCAACGACGCCCAGGCAGCTTCTACCGAGGGAACTGTGATGGGGGGGGGTTCCTCAAGTGAGTCTACTGATGTAGACAGCACCAACAACGGGGATACCGAAAACCTGAATAGTGACGAGACCGAGGGCGACGAAGCTGGCGACGATGCTCTCAGGGCGGCCCCGTCGTCTGATGACACGAGAGCCGAGAGCGCTGCGCAGCCCGCGGATGATGGGCAGTCTGTCTATAAGGTCGCTACTGTTGCAAATGAAGGTGAGGCTCGGGAACTTGATATAGATTCGGAGGGGTACGCGCTGCTGAAGAGTGATGAAGACCTGTCTACGTACCTTGCCCTTCCCGCGGCGAAAAAGCCCGCAAAGCTGCGTCTGGCTGCTGATATTAGTTCGAGCGAGCCGATCCCCATCAACAAAGACACTACGATCAACAAAGACACTACGATCGACCTTGCGCATCACAAGCTTTATTACAGCAGCGGTAACAATGGCATAGGCGACGCTGGTCGTACATTTATCACAATTTCAAAGGGCTTTACGCTAACTGTCGAAGGTGCGGCGGAGGACTTGCCGACTGAAGTTACCAGCGGTGAACCTGGTCAGCTAGCACAGATGCAGTTCAATGGAAATGTTCCACAACAACTCACATACTACGTAACTGAAAGCACGCCTAACGGTCTTGGTACTAGGGAAACGACCTACCAGCACACTGTTAAGGATTTCGGCGCTATCGTTGCATGCAAAACGGGCTATGTAAATCAAGTCATTTCCGTTGAGGATGGGGGCACGCTCAACCTTAAGGGTGGCATGATCACAACGCCTCGTATCCTGGGCAACAACGGTCACGTTATTTTCTCTCAGGGCACTGTCGATATTTCTGGCGGTTATGTCACCAACGGTAACGGCGGCGGCTGGGGCGGTGGCCTGTGCATGGCAGCGGGTTCACTCAATATGACCGGCGGCGTGATTGCAGCGAATAAGGCTGCATCCGGTGGTGGAATTTTTGCCGACAGCGGTGTCACGTTGGATCTCTCCGGTGGTGTCATCTCGGGCAACGCTACGTATGCCGTTTCTGTCAGCAATGGCGGAAGCGCCGACACCGGCGGCTATGGTGGCGGTGTTTATACCAAGGGTGCAACCGTAACCATCAGTGGTTCTGCCAATATAACTAACAACCGAGTTGAAGCTCAAGTCGCTATTAAGGAAATTTACAACAATGGTCTCCTCGGTGGCGGCGGCATTGCATCAACGAGCAGTGATAATAAAAAGGGATCACTGACCATGACGGGCGGTTCTGTTACGGCCAACTACTCCAAAGAGGCCGGCGGCGGAATCTACGCTGGTTTCTGGAACCAGGCGATTACGTTTAAGATGACAGGTGGCACGATTGCCGGCAACAAATCTGCAAACGCTGAGGGCGGTGGTCTCCGTATTTCCACCGGTACTACCGGCGATATTGGGACTAAGCCGGACGCGCCCGACAAGATTTACATCACCAACAACAAGACCATGACGGGTGAGAGCCGCGGCGGCGACTGGGGCGGCGGCGGTGTCTTTATCCAGAAGGGCGGCAGGCTCAATATTTTCAAGACGCTGATCACTAATAATCGCGCCGGTGGCTGGGGCGGTGGCGTCGGTGCTTGTCCTACGGGCGAGACAATCGTTTCGCACTCAAATGGCGCTGCTATCTATGACAACACAGATAACGTTGATCAAGATGGCAAAAAGCTGCCAGACCTTGATCAAAATGAACATAAACATCCAGCGTTTCATTATTCCGCTGGCGGCGACAACAAAACTGAAGACCGCGATGAAGTAAATTACGTTACTCATCTCTTCCAAAATTCCGGTCATGAGGATTTCTTCTTGGTCCGTAATAAGACTGGCGCGGATAAGACAATCGCTGTCGTTCTTGGCAAGATGCTCGGTGGCGACTCGGCTGGCTGGAAAGGTACCTGCGATGGCCAGAAAATCACCATCGATCCTAATGGCGGCGCCGAGGCCAAGTACATGTTTGGCCTTGAGGCTCATCCTTCCGACCAGGCTAAAATTGATGCACAGGCAGCGGCTACGACCATCATCAGTGGCAACTACTCCTACACCCACGGCGGTGGCATCATGACCAACGGCGACCTCATCGTCGGTGAGGTTACTTCCCTGGACGTGTATCCTGCAATCAAGGTCAAGGCTAACAAGGTCCTCATGAAGGACGGCAAACCGCAAGGCCTCACGGGCCACGGCTATAAGTTCAAGCTGTTGGGTAAAGCCGCCGATTCAGCTGGGGAGCCGTATTGGAATACGGACGGCTCACTTAACGCAAACGGATGCGAGGCGACGTCCGAGGTTACCGTTAATGAAAGTGGAGAGATCGTCATTGATACGGCTGCGAACTACCAGTCGGGCAATTACGACCTCTACCTTGTTGAAGTCCCTATCAATGAGGAAGGCACGACCTTTGATAAGGCCATTTACAAAATACATATAAAGGTTGGTACGACACCAGTTAATACGACCAACCTCTTGGGGATCAATATTAATCGTTATGAAGTTGATAAGAGCGCTTCCACAGTATCCGTTAAAAGGGAAGGCGAAACGGGCTTCACCGAGTGTAAATCTCCTGAGTTCTATAACTGGAGTGTAGATCCGAAAGACAATACAATCTCGACCGTAAAAATCGGCAACAGCTCCAAACCTGCGTTTACGAACGAACTTGCGCCCTACCAGACTTCAGGCACTTGGACACCTCAGGTGACCAAGAAGGTCGATGGCGGCGAGATGAAGAAGTTCAAGTTCGAGCTATATACCATGGATGGCAGCGAGAAAACGGTGCTTGATACAAAGAGTACCGCTGATGACTCGAACAACTTGCAGACGGTGACGTTCGCCGAGCAGAAGATCGGACCACTCAAAGTCAGCGACTTCAACGACGATAAGGCAACATTCACTTATTACATTTGTGAATGTGCTGCTGACGCCGGCGAAGGCACCAGCCACAAGGGCTATACCAACGACACCAAGACTTTCAAGGTCGTGGTGACGGCAACGGACAACGGTGACGGCACGCTGAAATGCACGCCGACCTACTACGAGGTCGACGCCAACAACATAGAACACGAGACCGATAACCCCACCTTCATCAACACCTACTCCACCACATTGCCCCTTTCTGGTATGTCAGGCGTCACTCTGACGTACCTTGCCGGCGCGGCGGTGCTTTGCGCTGCTGCGGCCTGGATGCACATTCGTCGCAAGGCGAATGCGAAGGGAGGCGAGCGTCGTGAATAAGAAAGTTTGCTCCTTCCCGATCTTGTTTGCGCTGCTTGCCCTCCTGATCGGCACCTGCGCGGTTGTGTTCCCCGCATCCGCGCAGGCCGCGCCGACCTCGACCGGTTCCATCACGGTGAGCGGCACCGTGGCGCGCGGCTACGACGCCTACCAGATCTTTAGCGCCAACGTCGTCGACGGCGACAGCGACGCCAAGATCGCCACCGACCTTGCCTGGGCAAGCGACGCCGTGCGCGACGCCGCGCTGCCTGTACTGCACAGCGCCGGCATGCCCAATTCCCAGACCGCCGCGCAGGAAGCTGCCGAGTGGCTCAACACCGATTCCCACCTTACGAGCGCGCTGAGCGCACAGCTCGCTCGTTCCCTCCAGAGCTCTGGCGCCGTGTCCGTGGCCCTTAACGCGGGCACGACGGCCGAGCTGCCCTGCGGCTACTGGCTCATCGTCGCCGACGACGATGCCATCTCCCAGAACGAGGCCGGCACCGCGCCGATCATGGCCCTGGTGGGCGGCGGCGCCGTCACCGTCAAGCCCAAGGCCGCGACCCCCAAGGTCTCCAAGCACGTGCTGGAGGACAGCACCGCCGCCTGGCAGAAGGCCGCCGACGCCACGGTCGCCGACGACCTGTACTGGCGCCTCTCGGCCACGGTCCCGGCGGGTCTTACCGCCTACGACACCTACGCGGTGCAGTTCGTCGACACCATGAGCGCGGGGCTCGACCCCTCCAAGGTGGCCGCGAGCATGCATGTGTACGTGGCGGCGGGCGCGGACGGCGGCTTCGACGCCGTCTCGGCCGGCAAGGACGGCCGCGCCGGCACCGAGCCCGCGAAGGGCTGGACCGACATCACGGCCCAGTGCGCCACCAAGGTGGCGGCCGACGGCAAGACCTTCACCGTACGCACCGGCGACCTCATCGCCGCGCTCGGCGGGGCCGACGCCTTTACTGCGGGTGCCCGCGTGGTCGCCGTGTACAATGCGCCGCTCAACAGCGCGTGCAACCACGGCATTGCGAAGGGCAACCCCAACGAGGTCTACCTGCGCTACCCGCGCTCTCCCTTTGCCGACCAGTCTGGCGACGCCGGCTTTACCCGCACGCCGAGCGATGACGCGTGCGCCTACACCTGGGATCTCGCGTTCACCAAGCGCAGCAGCGACGGCGACAAGCCGCTGCCCGGGGCGGTCCTGAGCATCGCCGACGACCGCGGCCGCACGCTGGCGGCCGACGGCACGTGGGATGCGGAGGGCAAGGCCACCGTCACCACGGGCGAGGACGGCCGCGTGACCGTCTCGGGCGTGGACTCGGGCAAGCTGGAGGTCCGCGAGCTCAAGGCGCCCAAGGGCTACACCGCCTTTGAGGGCACGCGCTCCGTGACGGTCAAGGCCGAGGGCCTAGACGTCGACCAGGTGGCGGCCGCCAAGCCCAAGCTCACCATCACGGCCGAGTCGCCCCTGCGCGCCGACAGCGCGGACGGGTCGACGGGCAGTCTGGAGGCGTCGCTCATCAACACGCCCACCGGCACACCCCCTAGCATTACCACCGGAGGCTTTATGCCCTCGACTGGCGATATGGCAATGTACGCCGCGGCCGCCGCAGCGGTCGCCGGAGCCGCGCTCATCGTGGTCGCGCTCCTGGTCAAGCGGGGAGGTGGCAGCCATAAAGAGTAGCTGGCAGCCCCACAGAGAGCGGGGCGAGACGTAGCGAAGCAGATGCTAAGACACAGACAGATGATGATCGATCAAATGAGAACCAACCGGAAAACGGAGGAAAAGAAGATGAGCATGAGCAAGAACATCGCACGCCTGGCAGTAACCGCCGGCCTCACAGCAGCGCTGAGCTTCGGCGGAGTTATGGCCCCGGTTACCATGGCGTTTGCTGAGGGCACGCCGACGGTGGCCCAGAGCGGCAACGTGACGATTACGGAATCAACCTACAAGGATACGACTTTTAAGGGTATCCAGATTTTTAAGGCAACGGTCACGCAGGATATGAAGGATGACGCCTGGAATGGGGATAAGACGCTTTCTGACATTGAATGGGCGGGTGGAGAAAACGGTTCCGTGAAGAACGCAGTGATTCATGCGTTTGATAAAGTTGCAGCAGACTCTAAACCTGTCGATTTGCCTATCGATAATTCTGCTCAGGCATGGGCCGAGTTCATCAATAACCATGCTTCTGAAGTAGTGGACAAAAACGTTAATGCTGGAACTGTGCTCGATATGATCGCCAGGGCGCTGGAGGGCGCCAATATCGCTGAAGGGCAGAATGGCTGGCAGACAAGCGATAACGGCGCTTTCAATACCCTGAATACTGGCTACTGGCTCTTTGTGACTAAGAGTGTCAAAACAGATTCCACCAATCAAAACACGGACACTTTCACTTCGCCAATCTTCACCATCGTCGGTGGTGCAGATGTAACGGTGGAGCCTAAGAAGGACGTCCCCAAAGTG
>URBP01000017.1 GCA_900546105.1 uncultured Collinsella sp. | reverse complement strand
ACGGAGGCCACATTAAGTGGCCTCCGGCTCGTGCGGAACTCGCGACAAACTTAACCCCTGCGCCGCCCGGCCCGGGAATCCGCCCCCGTGCACAGGAGGGGATTTCTTTTGTGTAGGCTTTGCGGAAATGTGCCGATTTTAGGATACGCCCGGCGGCGTGGTCTGTTGACGGCACAGCTAACGCCACGTATCCTATCGAACTGCGTGTTTCGTAGGGGGATGCTGACCCCTCGATTCAAGCCGTTGCACTTTACAGAAAGCTGGAATCATTCGAGAAGGAGTACGCTTTGCCTACTATTAACCAGCTGGTTCGCCAGGGCCGTCGTTCCGTGCCCAAGAAGTCCAAGAACGCTGCTCTGCAGCACAACTCCCAGAAGCGCGGCGTGTGCACCCGCGTCTTCACCACGAGCCCCAAGAAGCCGAACTCGGCTCTTCGTAAGGTTGCCCGTGTTCGCCTTGTCAACGGCATCGAAGTTACTGCTTACATCCCGGGTGAGGGCCACAACCTGCAGGAGCACTCCATCGTGCTCGTCCGCGGCGGTCGTGTCCGTGACCTCCCTGGTGTCCGCTATCACGTCATCCGTGGCGCCTACGACGCTGCTCCGGTCCAGAACCGTATGCAGGCCCGTTCCAAGTACGGTGCTAAGCGCCCCAAGGCCAAATAAGCCAGATAACGTTTTGATACTTTCGCCGTGTGCCGCTTAAGCGCCGCACGGTAGACACTTAAGGAGATTTCACATGCCGCGTCGTGCAGCAGCTAATCGTCGTGAGGTTCAGCCTGACGCCGTTTACAACAACCGCCTGGTGACTCAGCTCATCAACAAGGTCCTTCTTGACGGCAAGAAGGCCACCGCTGAGCGCATCGTTTACACCGCTTTCGAGATCGTTGCCGAGAAGTCCGAGGGCGGCGACGCTCTCGCTACCTTCAAGAAGGCTATGGACAACGTCAAGCCCACGCTCGAGGTTAAGCCCAAGCGTGTCGGTGGCGCTACCTATCAGGTCCCGATGGAGGTCAACTCCCGTCGTTCCACCGCTCTGGGCATCCGCTGGATCGTCAACTTCTCCCGCGCTCGCAAGGAGAAGACCATGGCCGAGCGTCTCGCCAACGAGATCCTCGACGCCTCCAACGGCCTGGGCGCTTCCGTCAAGAAGCGTGAGGACGTCTTCAAGATGGCCGAGGCCAACCGCGCGTTCTCTCACTATCGTTGGTAAGTTAAGGTAAGGAACTAACATGGCTAAGCCTAAGTACAAGCTTTCCGATACCCGTAACATCGGCATCATGGCTCACATCGATGCCGGTAAGACCACCACGACCGAGCGTATTCTTTACTACACCGGTAAGACCCACAAGATCGGTGAGGTCCATGAGGGCGCTGCCACCATGGACTGGATGGTTCAGGAGCAGGAGCGCGGCGTAACCATTACCTCCGCTGCCACTACGTGCTTCTGGAACAAGGACGGTAAGGACTACCGCATCCAGATCATCGACACCCCGGGCCACGTTGACTTCACCGCCGAGGTCGAGCGCTGCCTGCGCGTCCTCGATGGCGCTGTCGCCGTCTTCGACGCCGTTGCCGGCGTCCAGCCCCAGTCTGAGACCGTTTGGCGTCAGGCTTCTACCTTCAACGTCCCCCGCATCGCCTTCATCAACAAGTATGACCGCGTGGGCGCTGACTTCTTCAACGCTATCGAGACCATGAAGGATCGTCTCGACGCCAACGCCGTGGCCGCTCAGGTCCCGATGGGCGCCGAGGACAACTTCTGGGGCGTCATCGACCTGGTCACCATGACTGCATGGGACTTCAAGGCCGACGAGAAGGGCATGACCTACCCCGAGCCGATGGACGAGATCCCGGCTGAGTTTGCCGACATCGCTGCCACCAAGCGCGAGGAGCTCCTCGACGCTGCTGCCAGCTTTGACGACGAGCTCATGGAGAAGATCCTCATGGAGGAGGACTTCACCGTCGAGGAGCTCAAGGCTGCTCTGCGCAAGGGCGTTCTGGCCAACGAGCTCAACCTCGTCTTCGTGGGTTCCGCCTACAAGAACAAGGGCGTTCAGGAGCTGCTCGACGCTGTCGTCGACTACCTGCCCAGCCCGCTTGACGTCGAGGCCGTCACCGGTACCGATCCGGACACCGGCGAGGAGATTCAGCGTCATCCTTCCTTCGACGAGCCCTTCTCCGGCCTGGTCTTCAAGATCATGACCGACCCGTTCGTCGGTAAGCTCACCTACGTCCGCGTTTACTCCGGCCGCGCCGAGTCCGGCTCCTACGTTGTCAACGCTTCCAACGGTCAGCGCGAGCGCCTCGGCCGCATCCTCGAGATGAACGCCGCCGAGCGTATCGACCGTGACGACGCTGCCGCCGGCGACATCGTCGCTTGCGTCGGCTTCAAGAACTCCACCACCGGTGACACCCTGTGCGCCGAGGGCAAGGAGATCGTCCTCGAGAAGATCGAGTTCGCTAAGCCCGTTATTGACGTTGCCATCGAGCCCAAGACCAAGGCCGAGCAGGACAAGATGTCCCTGGCTCTGACCAAGCTCGCCGAGGAGGACCCGACCTTCCAGGTGTCCACCAACCACGAGACCGGCCAGACCATCATCGCCGGCATGGGCGAGCTGCACCTCGAGATCATCGTCGACCGTCTGCTCCGCGAGTTCAAGGTTGACGCTAACGTCGGTAAGCCCCAGGTTGCCTACCGCGAGACCGCTGGTCACGACGTCGAGAAGGCTGAGGGCAAGTTCGTCCGTCAGTCCGGCGGTCGCGGTCAGTACGGCCACGCCGTCATCAAGCTCGAGAAGATGGAGGAGGGCTTCGGCTACGAGTTCGTCAACGCTATCGTCGGCGGCGTCGTGCCCAAGGAGTACATCCCGTCCATCGACAAGGGCATCCAGGAGGCCCTGAACACCGGTGTTATCGCCGGCTTCCCGGTCCTCGACGTTAAGGTCACCCTGTTCGACGGTTCTTACCACGAGGTCGACTCCTCCGAGGCCGCCTTCAAGATCGCCGGTTCCATGGCTATCAAGGACGCCCTCAAGAAGTCCGATCCGCAGCTGCTCGAGCCGATCATGGCTGTCGAGGTCGAGACCCCCGAGCAGTACATGGGCGACGTTATGGGCAACCTCTCCGGTCGCCGCGGCAAGATCGAGGGCATGGAGGATCGCAAGAACAGCAAGCTCATCCGTGCCAAGGTGCCGCTGGGCGAGATGTTCGGTTACGCTACCGACCTTCGCTCCCAGACCCAGGGCCGTGCATCCTACACGATGCAGTTCGACTCTTATGAGCCCGCGCCCAAGTCCATCGTGGACGAGGTCATGAGCAAGAACGCCTAAGTTCGAGCTCCCTGTTACGTAATCCTGCGAGAACATCTCTCGCACTCTTTGGAGGTTTAAGTTGGCTACCCAGAAGATCCGCATTCGCCTCAAGGGCTATGATCACGAGGTCGTCGATCAGTCCGCGAAGCTCATCGTCGAGACCGCTCAGAAGACCGGCGCTCGCGTTTCCGGTCCTGTCCCCCTGCCCACCGAGCGCAACCTGTACACGGTTATCCGCTCGCCGCACGTGAACAAGGACTCCCGTGAGCAGTTCGAGATGCGCACCCACAAGCGCCTCATCGACATCCTCGACCCCACCTCGGGCACCGTTGATTCGCTTATGCGTCTCGACCTCCCCGCTGGCGTCGACATCGACATCAAGCTCTAAGCGATATCGCTCATAGCTTAAAGGGCCCCGCTGCCGTTACGGTAGCGGGGCCCTTTTGTTTTGCATGATGGGTTTGGATCGCCGGGTAAGGCTGCCGAGCGGCTGGCTGTGGCGACCTACTCACTCAAGGGGCGCAATGACGCTTCCTCAAAATGGAAGGATCGCAAGCCGTCTTCTGTTTCGATGCACGCACGACCAAAGCCATCGACCGTTTTAAAGATGCCTCGCGCCAGCTCGTCACCGGCAGGGGAGCGGGCGATAACGTGCTTTCCAATCCAATTGAGGTGAGCGACATATTCGCCGTGGACGGGCGCGAGCGGTCCGGTGTTTTCTTCCATGGCGTTGAGGCGTTCTGCCCAGGCATCTATAGCGTCTATAACTGCGTGATAGACCTCATCGAGGAGCATGTCGACAGCTGGAACGTTCTCGTTAAGGTCCGAGAGACCGATTGCCGGCAGGCCGCCATCGGGCACCTCTTGGGGCGCATAGTTCACATTGACACCAATGCCACAGACGGCGAAAGGTTTGCCTTCGTTATCGCGTGCGGCCTCGACCAGAATGCCGCCGAGTTTGCGTCCACGCGCGACCAGGTCGTTGGGCCATTTGAGGCCAATCTCGTTTGCAAGACCCTGTTTTTCGAGCGCCTCGAGCACCGCTAGGCCGCTGACGGCAGCAAGACCAGAGTACTTCGCAGGATTAACGCATGGACGCAGGACAATCGAAAGCAATAGGTTGCCGGCGGTTGAATCCCACTTGTGGCCGCGCCGGCCGCGTCCTGCTGTCTGAGCCCGGGCGGCAAGTCCTGTGCCGTGCGGCGCTCCCTGTTTTCCTGCTTCGAGCAGGTCATCGTTGGTCGATCCGGTTACGTCGACTATCGTCAATTTGGCATCCATAACGGCTGCTACCTCCTTAATGAATAAGTGAATAACGCAATGGTGTCGAGAGAGACACAATGTGAAGCCTTTGTCGCATTTGGACAATTTAATGTTAACACGTTAACAACGACTGAAATGCGCTATCCTCTCTTGGTCGATGTAAACACGTCAACAACTCAAAGGAGGTTAGTGATGGGTTTCACGATTCTTGGAACAGGCTCGGCGCTTCCTAAGCGCAGTGTTTCCAATGACGAGCTGTCCGAGTTCCTCGATACCTCGGATGAGTGGATTTTTACCCGCACAGGTATTAAGAGTCGCCACGTCTGCACCACCGAGTCACTTGACGACCTTGCCGTAGCGGCGAGCGAGCGGGCACTTCAGGTGTCCGGAATCGACGCGAGCCAGTTGGATCTGATCGTCTGCTCGACGACGACGGGTGACCACCTTGTTCCCGCCGAGGCGTGTGCCGTTGCTGAGCGACTGGGCGCGACGTGCCCTGCCTTCGATGTCTCGGCTGCCTGCGCCGGCTTCGTATTTGCGCTCGATGTTGCCGAGGGCTATATCGCCCGAGGACGAGCCAAGCATGTGCTTGTCGTTGCCGCCGAGCAGATGACGCGCGCGCTCGACTGGACCGACCGCGCCACCTGTGTGCTCTTTGGCGATGGGGCAGGCGCCGCGGTGATTGAGGCTGGGGGAGACAGCCCCCTTGCCGTTGAGCTTTCGACGGCGCCCGACGTCGAGACGTTGTGCGTTCCCGGTCTGGTCGGCACCTCGCCGTTTAAGGCCTCCGCAGATAGCGAGAGCGTGCTGTCCATGAATGGCCGCCGCGTGTTCAAGTTCGGCGTCAACGCGATTTGCGACACGGTCCATAAGCTTGCGAGCGATGCGGGCATTTCGGTCGAGGACATCGACCATTTTGTATTCCATCAGGCTAACGAACGAATCCTGAGTCAGGCGGTCAAGCGCCTCGGTGTGCCAGACAAGCGCGTGGTTCGAACGCTGCGCGAGACCGGCAACATTTCGAGCGCATGCATTCCGCTTGCCCTCGACCGGCTGGCAAACGCCGGTGCACTTCACACGGGCGACACCATCACCCTCGTTGGATTTGGCGCCGGTCTGGATATAGGTGGCTATCTACTTCGTTGGAAGTAGTCGCACATAGGAAATAAAAACGCCCCTAGGGCACAAACAAAGGAGAACTACCATGGCAGATCAGAAGACCTTCGAGCGCGTTTGCGATGTTATCCGCGAGACCGCCGGTCTTGACGACGTCGAGATGAAGCCCGAGTCCACGCTCGAGGAGATTGGTCTCGACAGTCTGGGCACCGTCGAGATCCTCGTCGCCGTTGAGGACGAGTTTGGCATCCAGCTCGATACCGAGGAGAACCCCAAGACGGTCGGCGAGTTCGCCGATACGGTCGAGGCGGCATTGGAGAAGTAGAGATGCTCAAGACTCCTCTCTGCGATCTGCTCGGCATCGAAAAGCCCGTGTTCCAGGGCGGTATGGCCTGGATCGCCGACGCCTCGCTGGCGTCCGCAGTGTCCGAGGCGGGCGGCTTAGGGATTATCGCGGCCATGAACGCCGACGCCAACTGGCTGCGCGACCAGATTCATGAGCTGCGCGCCAGGACGGATAAGCCCTTTGGCGTCAACGTCATGCTCATGAGCCCGTTTGCCGACGAGGTCGCGCGGGTCGTGATTGACGAGCGGGTGCCGGTCGTCGTGACGGGTGCCGGCAATCCCACCAAGTACATGAAGGCGTGGAACGAGGCGGGCATCAAGGTCATCCCGGTCGTTGCCTCGGTGGCGCTGGCGCGCCTCGTGGCGCGTCGTGGAGCCACTGCCGTGGTTGCCGAGGGTACCGAATCAGGCGGCCATATTGGCGAGACCTCGACGATGGCACTGGTGCCGCAGGTTGTCGATGCGGTCGATATTCCCGTGGTTGCGGCTGGCGGTATCGCTGATGGCCGCGGCGTGGCGGCCGCCTTTATGCTGGGCGCCGCCGGCGTGCAGGTGGGTACGCGCTTTCTGATCGCAGATGAGTGCACCGTATCGGAGCAGTACAAGGAGATGGTCCTGAAGGCCAACGACACCTCGACGCGTGCGACCGGCCGCTCGACGGGACACCCGGTGCGTGCCCTCAAGAGCCCCTTCACCAACGCCTACGCTAAGAGCGAGGCGGCGGGCGTAAGCGTCGAGGAGCTCGGGGCCATGGGCACGGGCACCCTTCGCAAGGCCGCCAAGGACGGCAATTACGAAGAGGGCTCGTTTTTGTGTGGACAGATTGCCGGCATGGTCAACGAGCGCCAAAGCGCACGTGAAATCGTTGACGACCTGGTCGATGGCGCCGAGCACGTCCTGAAGGGTGCGTGCGCATGGGTGGCGTAGCGTTTCTGTTTGCCGGCCAGGGCGCCCAGCACCCCGCGATGGGCGTCGACCTGATCGAGGCATCGCCGGCGGCCGCCGAGGTGTTCGCCATTGCCGACGAGGTGCGCCCGGGGACCAGTGAGCAGTGCCGAAGCGCCTCCAAGGAGGAACTCTCGCAGACCGAGAACACGCAGCCGTGCGTGTTCGTTCACGATCTGGCAGCGGCTGCCGCCCTGCGTGAGCGCGGCGTGGTACCTGCCGCCTGTGCGGGTTTTTCGCTTGGCGAGGTCGCCGCGCTCACCTTTGCGGGGGCGTTCGATACGCGAGCGGGCTTTGAGCTCGTGTGCGAGCGCGCGGCGCTGATGGCCGCGGCTGCCGAGCGCCATCCGGGCGGCATGCGCGCCGTCATCAAGCTCGATGCGGCGCAAGTCGAGAACCTGGCAAAACAGGCCGGCGAGGACTGCTGGCCGGTCAACTACAACAGTCCGCAGCAGACGGTTGTTGCCGGAGCGCCCGAGGCGCTGCAGGAGCTCGACGTCCTAGTAAAAGAGGCTGGCGGCCGCGCTATGAAAGTCGCGGTGTCGGGCGCATTTCATAGCCCCTATATGGCCGAGGCGACTGAGGGGCTGGCGACGTATATCCAAGCCGGCCACGCGCCGTCACCGCTGCTGATTCCGGTCATGGCAAACATGACGGCGGCGCCCTATCCGGCGGACCCGCGAGCGGCATCGGATGTCTTGGCCAATCAGGTGAGTCATGCCGTTCGTTGGGTCGACACGCTGCATACTCTGCAGAATCAGGGCATCGACACGTTTATTGAGGTCGGCCCTGGCAAAACGCTGTCGGGCCTGGTCAAGCGTACGCTGAGCGACGTTCGCGTGTATTCGTGCGAAACGGCCGAGCAGGTCGCAGCTATTGCCGACGAGCTCGCATAGTCCACAGGGCTGTAACCCGAAAGGAATGACATGGGCAACTTGAACAACGGCGCGCTCGAGCGCAACGACTCACGTCGCGTGGCACTGGTCACGGGCGGCTCGCGGGGTATCGGCCGCGCCTGCGCTGTCGGTCTGGCGGAGGACGGCTTTGATATCGCCGTCGTCTATGCCGGCAGCGTCGATGCGGCGCGCAAGACGTGCGAAGCCTGTGAGGCGGTTGGCGCCACGGCACGCGCATATCAATGCGACGTGGCCGATCCCGCTGCCGTCAACGCGTGCGTGGAAGTGGTCCTCAACGACTTTGGTTCCATTTGGGCGCTCGTCAACAACGCCGGCATCACCCGCGATGGCCTGCTCATGCGCATGGGCGATGACGCATTCGATCGCGTGCTCGATGTCAATCTCAAGGGAACATTCAATATGACGCGCGCGCTCACCAAGACCTTTATGCGCCAGCGCGGCGGTTGCGTCGTCAACATGAGCTCGGTCGTGGGCCTGATGGGCAATGCCGGGCAAGCCAACTACGCTGCTTCCAAGGCAGGCGTGATAGGGCTTACCAAGGCGGTGGCGCGCGAGCTTGCGCCTCGTGGCGTACGAGCGAACGCGGTCGCCCCCGGGTTTGTCGAGACAGATATGACGGCAAAGCTCTCGGAGAAGGTGCGTACGGCAACCGAGGAACAGATTCCCCTTAAGCGCATGGCACGTCCCGAGGAAGTGGCCGGCGTGGTGCGCTTTTTAGCGAGCGATGCGGCTGCTTACATTACGGGCGAGGTCGTGCGCGTCGACGGCGGAATGGCGATGTAGAAACCAGGGCCGAAGAACGGCTTGGATGAGGAGACCATGATGGAACAGAGAGTTGCAATCACCGGCATCGGTGCCGTATCGCCGCTCGGCAACACCGCGCTTGCCACCTGGGCGGCCATGTGCGCCGGGACCTGTGGCATCGGCCCGATCACGCACTTCGATACCGATGCGTTTACCGTCAAGGTGGCGGCCGAAGTCAAGGGCTTTGACGGCAACGAGTACTTTGGCAAGCGTGACGCCAAGCATCTGGACCCCTGCGTTCAGTTTGCGATGGCGGCTTCGGACGAGGCAATGCACGATGCGGGCTTTGATGTCGAAGGCGCCATCGATCGTGAGCGCCTGGGCGTCTACGTGGGCTCGGGCGTGGGCGGCATGACGACGCTCGTCGACAACGTCCACACGATCGCCGATCGAGGGCCTCGCCGCGCATCGCCCTATATGATTGCGATGATGATCCCCAACATGGCTTCGGGCAATATCGCGATCCGCCACAAGGCAAAGGGACCGACCCTGCCAGTCGTGACTGCTTGCGCGACCTCGGCCCATGCGGTGGGCGAGGCGTTCCGCGCCATCAAGCACGGCTATGCCGACGCGATCCTCGCGGGCGGCGCCGAGGCGGCCATTATCCCCGATGCCGTTGCAGGCTTTACGTCCTGCCGCGCATTGACCACCAACCCCGATCCTGCGACGGCTTGCCGCCCGTTCGATGCAGACCGCGACGGCTTTGTGATGGGCGAGGGCGCTTGCGTGCTGGTACTCGAGAGCATGGAACATGCGCAGGCGCGCGGTGCGCACATTTATGCCGAGGTCGTGGGCTACGGCAACACCGATGATGCTTATCACATCACGAGTCCCGATCCCGAGGCTGCCGGCATTGCCCGCGCGATATCGCTGGCGGTGGCCGAGGGCGACGTCAAGCCTTCCGAGGGCCTCTACATCAATGCCCACGGCACCTCGACCAAGCTTAATGATTCGTCCGAGACGGCGGGCATTAAGCGAGCGCTCGGCGAGGACGCGGCGCGCGCCGCACATGTCTCGTCGACCAAGTCGATGACGGGGCACATGATCGGTGCCACGGGGGCCATCGAGGTCATGGCCTGCGCCATGGCACTCGAGCAGGGCGTGGTGCCGCCGACCATTAACTACCACACGCCCGATTCCGCCTGCGATCTTGATTACACGCCCAATCGCGCGGTTCGCGCCGACCTTACCTGGGCGCTTTCGACCAACCTGGGCTTTGGCGGGCACAACGCCGCCATCGCGCTGCGTAGATATACGAGGAGCTAGAGCATGGATTCCAAAAGACTTGCCGAGATAGCCGATGTTATGGAGGACCGCGGCCTCACGCGCGTACGCGTTGAGGAGCCCGATGGCACCGCGGTCGAACTCGAGCGCGCGAGTGTGGCGCAGCCGGTTGCCGTGCCCATGCCTATGCCGAGCGCCATGGCCGCTCAAGTTGCAGCTCCCACAGTCGCGCCTGCCGCACCGGAACCCGCCACGCAGACACCTGCCGCCGCGCCGGAGCCCAAGGGCACCGAGGTGACTGCTCCCATGGTGGGCGTCTTCTATGCTGCCCCTGCGCCGGGCGACGAGCCATTTGTGCGCGTGGGCTCCAAGGTCAAGGCCGGCGAGACCCTCTGCATCATCGAGGCCATGAAGGTTCTCAACGAGGTGACGGCCGAGGCAGACGGTGAGGTGCTCGAGATCTGCGTGGCCGACGGCGACCTCGTGGAGTTTGGCAGCTGCCTCATGAGGATCGGATAGGTGATATCCATGAACAAAGAAGAGCTCAAGAAGCTGTTACCGCATCGCGAGCCGATGCTTTTGCTCGACGAAGCCGAGCTGGTGGGCGACGAGGCCCACGGCAAGATCACGATTACAGGCGACGAGTACTTTTTGCAGGGACATTTTCCGGGAAACCCGGTCGTTCCCGGCGTGATTCAGTGCGAGATGCTCGCCCAGAACTGCTGCGTGCTGCTGATGGGCGATGAGGAGGCGCGCGGCGCGACGCCGTTCTACACGAGTCTGGACAAGGTGCGCTTTAAGCGTCCGGTGCGCCCGGGCGACACGGTGGATCTAGTGTGCTCCATCACGCGTGCGCGCGGGCCGTTCCGCTTTGCGACGGGTACTGCGAGCGTCAACGGTGAGGTTTGCTGCCGCGCCGATATGTCTTTTGCACTCATGCACGAAAGTTAAGGAAGGCTCCATGTTCGACAAAGTGCTCATCGCCAACCGCGGCGAAGTCGCGGTCCGTGTTATCCGCGCGTGCCGCGATATGGGCATCAAGACCGTCGCCGTTTATTCCACGGCCGATGCGGACGCGCTACACGTGCAGCTTGCCGACGAGGCGTATTGCATCGGCGGCCCGCGTCTTGCCGAGAGCTACCTCAACGACGATGCCGTGCTCACCTGTGCCGTGAAGTCGGGGGCAAAGGCAATTCATCCCGGCTATGGCTTTTTCTCCGAGAAGGCGAGCTTCGTGCGCGACTGCGACAAGTATGGCCTGGCGTTTGTCGGTCCTTCGGCCGAGGTGATCGACAGCATGGGCGACAAGGACGCCGCGCGTCGAACGGCCGCCGCGGCGGGCGTGCCCATCGTGCCGGGCTGCGATTTGCTCAAAAGTCCCGAGGAGGCAACGGCCGAGGCCGAGCGCATTGGCTGCCCCGTGCTTATTAAGGCGCGCGCCGGCGGTGGCGGTCGCGGCATTCGCAAGGTCGAGCGCGTGGAAGATGCGGCAAAGGCGTTCATCGAGGCACGTGCCGAGGGCGAGGCCGTCTTTGGCGACGGCGAGTGCTACATGGAGAAGTTCGTCGCGCCGGCGCACCATGTCGAGGTGCAGATTATGACCGATAAGCAGGGCCATGTGTTTTCGCTCGGCGAGCGCGAGTGCTCGGTTCAGCGTCGCAACCAAAAGCTGATCGAGGAGAGCCCCGCGCCGTGCCTCGACGGACGCGACGACATTCGTGCTCGCATGCACAAGGCAGCGCGTGACCTGGCTCGTGCCGTCGGCTACGAAGGAGCCGGTACCATCGAGTTCCTGTATTCGGACGACGGCAGTTTCTACTTCATGGAAATGAACACGCGCTTGCAGGTGGAGCATCCGGTTACGGAGTTTGTGACCGATACCGACTTGGTCAAGTGGCAGCTGCGCGTGGCAGCCGGCCAGCCTCTGCCCTTTGAGCAGGAGGACATGCCGGTTCGCAACCACGCCATGGAGTGCCGCATCAATGCCGAAACGCCGGACTTTCTGCCGTCATGCGGAACGGTCACCGCGTTGCGTGTGCCGGGTGGTCCGCGCGTACGCTGGGATTCCGCCATGTTTACCGGTGCGAACGTTCCGCCGTACTACGACTCCATGCTCGGCAAGCTCATCGTGTGTGCGCCCACGCGCGACGGTGCCATTCGCAAGATGCGTTCGGCCCTGGGCGAGCTCGTGATCGAGGGCGTGAGCGAAAACAGCGAGCTTCAGCTCGACGTGCTGGCAAACGATGAGTTCTTGTCGGGCATGTATCACACCGATTTGATGGGGCATCTCTATGCTGATGAATAGAAAAGCGAAGACGGTCAACGTCCTCGAGGGGCCGATGACCGAGTCATGTGCCGAGTTTCCCGCGCGCCACGTGTTTATCAAGTGCCCGGGGTGCCGCCGTGTGATCGATGAGGCACGCCTGCACGACAACCTCGAGGTCTGTCCTCGTTGCGGCAAACACTTTCGCGTGAGCGGTCGCGCGCGCATGCGCATGACGGTCGACGAGGGCACGTTTGAGGAATGGGATGCTAATCTGGCGTCGGAGGACTTCCTCTCGTTTCGCGGTTATGCCGACAAGCTCAAGGGCGCGGTCGAGCGTTCGGGCGAGCGCGATGCCGTTGTGTGCGGCAGGGGCAAAATCTGCGGTTGCGATACGGCGCTCTTCTTTATGGATGCCAACTTTATGATGGGCTCGATGGGTTCCGTGGTGGGCGAGAAGATCTGTCACGCATTTGAGCGTGCGACCGAGCTGGGATTGCCAGTCGTCGGCTTTACCGTTTCGGGCGGTGCGCGCATGCAAGAGGGCGTGACATCGCTCATGCAGATGGCCAAGATTTCTGCGTCGGTTAGGCGCCACAGCGAGGCGGGCGGCCTGTATATCACGGTGCTCACCGACCCCACGACCGGAGGCGTAACCGCGAGCTTTGCCATGGAGGGCGACATTATCCTGGCCGAGCCCGATGCCCTGACGGCATTTGCCGGCCCGCGCGTGATCGAGCAGAACATGCACAAGCTCCTGCCCAAGGGATTCCAGCGCTCCGAGTTTTTGCTGGAGCACGGCTTTTGCGATGCCGTTGTTCCGCGTGGCGAGATTGCGCTCACGGTAGGCGAGCTGTTGGCGCTGCACGAAGGGCACGCGCCCGGCCTGGGGGCACCGCATGAAATCGTGCATGCGGGTCGCCGCGGCAAAAAGCTGGGACACTTGTTTAAGCGCTCGACGGCACCAAAAACCGCGCTCGAGATTGTCAAGCAGACCCGCTCGGCAGATCGCGCCACGGCGGGTGAGATGATCTCGCTGGGCCTGGATGGATTTGTGGAGCTGCACGGCGACCGTTACTTTGGCGACGACGCCGCTGTGTTGGCTGGCATTGGCTGGAAAGACGGACGCCCCGTAACGGTTATCGCCATCGAGCGCGGCACCACGACCAAAGAGCGCATGCGTCGCAACTTTGGTATGGCACATCCCGAGGGCTACCGCAAAGCGCGTCGCCTTATGCGCCAGGCCGAAAAGTTTGGTCGACCGGTTCTGTGCCTGGTCGATACCTCGGGCGCGTTTTGCGGCATCGGTGCCGAGGAGCGCGGCCAGGGTGAGGCGATCGCCCAGAATCTCATGGAGATGAGCGGCCTTAAGACGCCGATTGTCTCGGTGGTGACAGGCGAGGGCGGTTCCGGCGGCGCGCTGGCGCTGTCCGTGGCCGACTGCATCCTGATGCTCTCGAGCTCGGCCTATTCGGTCGTGAGCCCCGAGGCCTGTGCGTCGATCCTGTGGAAGGATACCGAGCGCGCGAATGAGGCCGCCGAGGCGCTTAAGCTCACGGCCCCCGATCTGCTGGCGCTCGGCATCATCGACGGCATTGTCGACGATAGGGGCCTGTCACATGAGGAGATCGCCGGTGCCGTCATGTCCTCGGCATTTGATGCCTTCGATACGCTTGGGCGGCTCGACGACGCGACCCTCACAAACCTCCGCTACGAAAAGTACCGCGCAATCGGTCGGTACCGCACGATGTGACAAAGGGACAGTCCGCATGTCACATTGGGAAAGGCGTTCCATGTCACAAGTTTCTAACACCTCTTTTACAACGACGGTTTCATCAAACGCCATGGCCGTGGTGGACTATCTGTCCAAAAGCATGATGTCGGCGCTGCCGTTTATTGTCTGCGCGGCGTTGTTTCGCACCGTCGCCGTCATTATGGGCGAAGGCATGCTGGGTCTGTGGTCTGCAGATTCCGATATCTATCGCCTGCTCTACAGTTGGCTCTATAACGCCGGCTACTACTTTTTGCCCATTTATCTTGGTTGGGCGGCCGCCCGCCAGCTCGGTTGCTCGGAGCAGCTGGGCATGATGCTGGGCGGCGTATTGATTGCGCCCGATCTGCTTAAGCTCGTCGATGTCGCATCGACGACGGCGGCATCGATGACTTCCGTGTATGGTCTGTTTCCCGCGCCGGTCAACGATTACACAACGACTGTTATTCCGGCTCTCATCTCGGTGCCCGTGCTATGGCGAGTGGAGTGTTTCTTTCAGCGCGTTATCCCTCAGGCCGTGGCGTTTTCGTTCGTTCCGTTTGCGACCATGCTCGTTATGGTTCCGGTTTCGCTGTGTATTACGGCGCCGGCGGGCAGCTATCTGGGCATGCTGTTGGGCCAACTTATGTTTATGCTTGGCAATTCCGGTGGCATCGTGTCGCTGCTCACGCTCATGGGGCTTGCCGCGGGTTGGGAGTTTCTTAAGATTGCGGGCGTCAGCAACGTTGTCCTATCGCTTGCGTACGCGCAGTTTATGAGCGTGGGAACGGATTCGTGCATTCTCATTGCCGCGACAATGGCGACGTTCGCCGTTTGGGGCATGCCCTTTGGTGCGTCGCTCCGCGTTGCGGATAAGGATGAGAAGGCGCTCATGCTGGGCTATTCAATCTCGGGTGTTCTTGGCGGCGTAAGCGAGCCGGCGCTGTACGGTTGCGGCTTTAAATATGGCAGGTGTCTGACGTGCATGGCCATTGGCGGTGCCGTCGGAGGCCTTGTTGCGGCCGTGGGCCACGTTACGGCCTATACCATCGGCATGACGAATGTCCTCATGGTCATTGGCTTTGCCACGGGCGGCATCTCGAACCTGCTGTGGTGCTGTGCTGCCGGCGGTGTGGCATTTGCGGTGTCTGCGGCGCTGAGCTACTGCTTTGGCGTGGTGCCGGCGAAGGGGCAGACGACGGGGGACGGAGCTGATTCACCCGAAACCTCGAAGAGCGTGGCGGAAGCAAGCGCATAAACCCGTGCGACAAAGGGCGATTTCTTTGTCATGTTCCAAGGTCGTGGCCCGTGTGGGTTGCGGCCTTTTTGTATCTGTGGGGCAAAGTGGCTACACTACAATCCGTTTGAGCAATAGATATATAGGTAGTACCGTGGGGGCGGATATAGATGGTTGAGTGGATTGTTCGTCGTGCGCAGGGCGACCGTGCGCGCGTGGGCACGTTGACGGGCGTGGTGTGTATTCTCTCCAATGTTGCGCTTTGTGCTGCGAAGGGCGTAATTGGCGTGCTGTCGGGATCGGTTTCGATCGTGGCGGATGCCATGAACAACCTGTCCGATGCCAGCTCGAATATCGTGAGCGTGCTGGGCTTTAGGCTGGCGAGCAAGCCGGCCGACCCCGAGCATCCTTACGGACATGGCCGCTACGAGTATCTCTCGGGTCTGGTTGTGGCGGCGCTCGTGCTGCTTATTGGCATCGAACTGGTGAAGTCCTCGGTTGAGCGTATCGTCAACCCGGAACCTGTCGAGTTCTCGCTTGCCCTGGCGGCAGTTCTAGTGCTTTCGATGGTCGTAAAGCTGTGGATGGCGGCCCTCAACCAAAAGCTCGGTGACCGCATTGAGTCCGAGACGCTGCGTGCGACCGCGCAGGATTCCAAGAACGATGTTCTTGCTACGGGCGCCGTGCTGGCGTGCGCGATTGTTTCCCAGGTGACGCATATCAATCTTGATGCATGGGTCGGCCTTGCCGTTGGCGCCTATATTGGCTGGAGCGGTTTTGAACTCATCCAGGATACGGTGAGCCCGCTTTTGGGCCAGACGCCCGATCCTAAGCTGGTCAAGCACATTCGAGACAAGATCATGAGCTACCCCGGCGTTTTGGGCGTTCACGATTTGATGGTTCACGACTACGGCCCGGGCAGGAAGTTCGCAAGCGCTCACGCCGAGATGGCAGCCGAGGTCAGCCCGCTGAAAAGCCATGACACGCTCGACAATATTGAGCAGGCGTTTAGGAACGAAGACGGCATGATTGTCACGCTCCATTACGACCCCATCGTGACCGACGATCCCAAGGTGGCGAGCATGCGTTTACGCATTAACGCCATGGCCCAGGAGATTGATAGCCGCCTCTCGATCCACGACCTACGCTGTGTTCCGGGTCCCACGCATACCAACGTGATCTTTGACTGCGTACGTCCCTCGGATTTGGCGATGAGCGCCGAGGACCTAAAGCACGCGTTGGCGAAACGTGTCGAATCTGAATATCCCAAGTCGATTGCCAAGATTACGATCGACGAAGACTACGTAGGGCATACCCACGAGTAGGGCCGAGCCGATAAAGCAAATGATGCAGAAGGGGAGAGCATGAAGAAGCTATATCTACTCCGCCACGGCCAGACAGAATTCAACGTCAAAAAGCTGGTCCAGGGCCGCTGCGATTCACCGTTAACCGACCTGGGCCGTAAACAAGCGGGAATGGCAGCCGCGTGGCTCAAAGCCCACGGCGTCGTCCCCGACAAAGTGGTCTCATCGCCCTTAGGCCGAGCCATGAACACGGCAAGTCTCGTCGCAACCGAACTCCTCGGCCCGGATGCAGCAGTCGAGTCCTGCGAAGGCATCATCGAGCGCAGCTACGGCACCTTTGAGGAAGGCCCCCACGACGCGCTGCCTACCGACGTCTGGGACCCCGGCGAGGATCTGGTCCCCTTCGGAGGAGAAGGAAGCCACGCGTTGCAAGAACGCATGGTAGGCACCCTCACCAATCTCATGGGCGCCGATGGTATCGAAACCCTCCTAGCAGTAAGCCACGGCAGCGCCAGCCGCCAATTTATCAAGGCCGCAGCCCCAGAGGGCTTCGAGCTCCCAGCAAAACTCCCCAACTGCGCCATCATGATTTTCGATTTCGAAGAGGAAAAGTCGGGAGAAGAAGGCAACGCGCCCCAATCCAAGTTTATCTTGCAGCAAATCATCGATCCTCAACAAAGTAATTAGCTGAGCGAGCAGAGTTAAGCAGACATCAACGTGTCGTCTCCCGAGCACGGCGGAGGGCCGGAGAAATATATTAAGGTCATCGCGAGTTCCGCACGCAAAGGAGAGCACTTAATGTGCTCTCCGTCTTGCGCAGGACTGTCCGAGCAGGCGACCAAAGCCCCCGGCGCGCCCGCCTAGCCGGATGTACGGGTTTTCCAGGTGCGGCAGATCGGCCTGAAAGAGGAGGGCATAGACCTTGAGGTCATGCCCGACGATTGAAGGCCGAGGTGCCGTGCCTGGGAAAGCCGCCTAGGTCAGTTTCACTATAGGCGCGAAGCCCTTCATCAGCTTTTTGGTCTGGCCGGTCTTTTCGAATTGAACCTCAATCATGTCTCCAGCGACCGAGATCACGGTACCCGTGCCAAAGGTCTTGTGGCTCACGGTGTCGCCCGCGGCAAAGTCCTGCGACGCGCTGGTGCGATCGACCTTGCGCTCCACCGTCGGCGACACCTTGGACGACGGCTTTTTGGCTCGCGGCGCGCCCGAGCCAAAGGTCGAGGCAACACGGCCGGCGTCAGGCGAAACCCCACGATGGCGCTCGGTCCCATAGCTGCTGCCGCCAAAGAAGTCGTCAAAGCTCGACCCGCCGCGCGAGCCGGAGCCGCCGGTCGAGCGCGTATGCGAACCAAACACCTTGCCGCCATACATATCCGAGCCCATGCCCGAGCCAAAGGTGCCGTGACGGTCGCCGCGTTTTTCCCAGCCCGTGCCCTCAAAACCGGCAGAACCGATGCCGCTAAACTCGATGTCCTCAAACGGAATCTCGTTGAGGAAGCGGGAGCGCGGGTTGGCAGAGGTCGAGCCGTAGGTGCGACGCGTGGCCGCATAGGTCAGGAACAGGCGCTTACGGGCACGCGTGATGGCAACGTAGGCCAGGCGACGCTCCTCCTCGAGCTTGCCCGGATCATCGCTGCCGCCAAAGTCATGCACGTGTGGGAAGATGCCCTCCTCCATACCGGCCACGAACACCGCGGGGAACTCCAGGCCCTTGGCGGAGTGGATGGTCATCATGGTGATGGCATGCGTCTCGCCGGCCAGGGAATCCAAGTCGGAGCGCAGGGCCAGCCACTCCATGAGAGCAGGAAGCGCCTTACAGGTGAGCGGACCGTAGGTGCGCTCGATCTCGTCGGCATGCACGGCACCCGCCGGCATCTCCGTCGGCGCGGCATACGCGTTGCCCGCAATGGCGGCAGCCAGGGCATCCTGCGGCGAGAGCGCCGGGGCGGCTAGGCTATCGAGCGGATTGGAACCTGCGGCATCACGCGCGCCAACGAGCGCCTCAAACGAGGATACCGGGGCAGACGATCCCGGCTCGGGCGCAGGTGCGCTCACCACGACGGGCTCGGGCTCGGCGCCGGCAGGCACGTCGGCAACGCCAGCCGCGCGCAGCTCCTCTAAGCTCTCGAGCGTACCCTCGATATCCTCGTGCGTCTCCTCAAATTCGGCGGCCACGCCCAGGAATTCCTGGATGTTCTCGGCGCGGCTCTCGGACTCCATGGTGCCCTCGGCGCGGAAGGCCTGCAGCAACCCCGTCTTGTCAACAATCATCTCGACAACGTCCTTGAGCTCGCCGTCCATGCGGCGGCCCTCGCGCACCAGCGACACAAAGCTCGACAGGCCATTGCGGACCTTGGCGCTAAACATGCCCGTCTCGGCGCACGCGATCTCGCAGGCTTGGAAGAACGAGCAACGGTTGTCGCGCGCCAGCTGCTCGATCTTTTGAATCGAGGTGGAGCCGATGCCGCGGCGCGGCGTGTTGATAACGCGCTTGACGCTCATCTCGTCGGCCGGATTCACGATCATCTTGAGGTAGGCCATGACATCGCGGATCTCGGCGCGGTCGAAGAATCGCGTGCCGCCGACGATCTTGTAGGGCACGCCCGCGCGCAGGAACATATCTTCGAGAATACGCGACTGGGCGTTGGTGCGGTAGAACACAGCGATGTCGTCGTAGCTCGTGCCCTTGGCATGCAGCTTTTCGATCTCGCCGGCAATCCAGCGGCCCTCGTCGCGCTCATCGCTTGCCTGGAAGGCCTGGATCTTCTCGCCGTCGCCCTCGGCCGTAAACAGGCGCTTTTCTTTACGCTGCGAGTTGTGACGCACCACGGCGTTGGCGGCGCTCAGGATATGACCCGTGGAGCGGTAGTTCTGCTCCAGCTTGACGGTCTTGCAGTTTTTAAAGTCCTTCTCAAAGTCCAGGATGTTGGTGATGTCGGCGCCACGCCAGCTATAAATGGACTGGTCGTCGTCGCCCACGACCATAAGGTTTTGGTACTTGGCGGCCAGCAGGTTGGCGATCTCGTACTGGACGTGGTTGGTGTCCTGATACTCGTCGACGCTAATATAGCGGAAGCGCTCCTGGTACTTGTCGAGCACCTCGGGGCGGGTGCGCAGCAACTCGAGCGCGCGCACGAGCAGGTCGTCAAAGTCCATCGCGTTGGCGGCGCGCAGGCGGCGCTCCAGCTCCATATAGACCTGCGCGGCCTTTTTGTCGTTGGGGCTATCGGCGCTCTTGAGCATGTCCTCGGGCCCAATCATGGCGTTTTTGGCCGAGCTGATCTTGCTGCGGATCATGTTGATGGGGAACTGCTTTTGCTCAATGCCGAGCGCCTGCATAATGTCACGCACCATGCGCTTTGAGTCATCGTCGTCATAGATGGTGAACTGACCGGTGTAGCCCAGCAGGTCGGCGTCCTCGCGCAGCATGCGCACGCACATGGCGTGGAAGGTGCACACCCACATGCCGCGGGTGCCACTGGGGATGAGTGCTGCCAGACGCTCGCGCATCTCGGCCGCGGCCTTGTTGGTAAACGTGATGGCCAGGACCTGCCAGGGCTTAACGCCCAGGTCGCCAAGCATATGTGCGATGCGGAAGGTCAGGACGCGGGTCTTGCCCGAGCCGGCGCCGGCAAGGACCAGCAGCGGGCCCTCGGTGGTCAGGACGGCCTCGCGCTGGGCGGGGTTAAGACTGTCGATGTCGACAAGCGGCTTGGCGGGCTTGGGTGCCGGCGCGGGAGCGTCGTAGATGTCGAGCGGGACGAGCTCGGGCTCCGGCGCAGCGGGAGCGGTGTACGCATCGAGCGGCACGGGTTCCGGCGCAGGCGGCACGGGTACCGCAGTGTTCTTTTCCCAGGGCAGGGGCTGGGTCATGGGCGACTCCTCATCTGACGGACGGCGCGCCTGCGGGCAGCGCCATAGTTTGAGCCGTACCAGTATACCGAGCCGCGCGGACACCGACGCAAATCACACCACGACTCCGTGCGCCGCCGTCGAACCCGCCCCAGCGGGTTTGGTGCAAAGGGGTCAGGTTTGTCTACACCAAGCCGGTGCAAAGCAACCTGACCCCATTGTGCCAATCACAGAGCCACCGATGTCATGGCAGCAGCAGCGAGCGGCGGCCAGAGCGAACAAATTGGCATGAAAAGAGGGCTGCATAGACCTTTTGGTCATGCCACCCCCTTTGAATGACAAGTTGTCGCTCTGGCCGTCGCGCAGCGACAGCTGAGTTAGAGGCCGAGCATGGGCTCCAGGACAAAGAAGTACGCAAGCACCACGATACCCAGGATGATGCGGTAAACACCGAAGCACTTAAAGTCGTGACGGCGGACGAAGCCCATGAGCCACTTGATGGCGATGAGCGAAACCACAAAGGCCACAACGCAGCCCACGCCCAAGATAGCGACCTCGTTGGTGCCGAACGTGCCGCCCTTGATGAAGTACTTGACCAACTTGAGCGCACTCGCGCCAAACATGACAGGGATGGCCAGGAAGAACGTGAACTTGGACGCCACCGAACGCGTGCAGCCCAAAAGCAGGCCACCGATGATGGTAGAACCGGAGCGAGACGTACCGGGCACCAGCGAAAGCACCTGGAAGCAGCCGATACCCAGCGCAGTCTTCCAGCTCAGGTCCTCGAGCGTGGCGATGGAACCAAAGTCCAGATTCTCGTCATCGCCCTCATCCTCAGCGGTAGCCGCGGCGGGCGCCGCAAAGTGCGCACCGGCGGGACGTCCACCCGACACCACAGCACGCGAACCAAACGAACCGGCAACGGTCATTTCCTCGCGCTTGTTTGCGCGCCAGTTCTCGATCACGATAAACAGCACGCCGTACACAATGAGCGCCAGCGCCACGACGGGAGCATTGTAGAAATGCTCCTCCATCCAGTCGTTGAGCGGCAGGCCGATCGCCGCCGCAGGAATGCAACCGAGCACAATCTTGCCCCACAGCACCCAGGTGTCGCGACGGCCCTCCTTGCCCTTGCTGGGCGAGAACGGGTTGAGCTCGTGGAAAAACAGCACGCAGACGGCCAGAATGGCGCCGAGCTGAATCACGACCAGGAACATATTCCAGAACGTCTCGCTCACGTTCATCTTGACGAACTCGTCCACCAAGATCATGTGACCCGTCGACGAAACGGGCAGCCATTCGGTGATGCCCTCGACCAGGCCCATGAAGGCAGATTTTAGAAGCTCGATAATATCCAAAGGGACCCCCTCGTTAGACACCCGCCGGTAGATGTTCTGCGGACGATGCGGGCGATGTCCCATTATCAACCGTTGGCGGTGCGACCGCGCCTACCCTTACCAAAAAACTCGCCCGTTCACAGAATTGCGAGCGGTCAAACCGAAATCCTTGGGTATAACTGCAACAAGATAAAGTGTCCGGCGGCCAACGCGCCCGCGCCCGCCCGACGCACGAGCCCCGCGCCCGTGCGATAGACCAAGGAGGAAACCATGAACGAGGGCTACACCAAGGTATTTGTTTCACTCGACGGTACTGAGCAGCAGGATTTTGTGCTCGCACGCGCCATCAAAGTCGCCGCGAACAACGGCGCTAAGCTGATCATCGGCCACGTCATCGATTCCACGGCACTCGAGAGCGCCGGTTCCTATCCGGTCGATCTGGTCAACGGCTTAGAGGAGGCATTTAAGAACTCCATCGCCAAGCAGCTCGAAGAGGCCAAGGCCAATCCCGACATTCCCGAGGTCGAGGTCATGATTCGCGCCGGCCGCATTCGCGAGACGCTCAAGGACGAGATGCTCGACGTGGTCAAGCCCGACCTGGTACTCTGCGGCGCCCGCGGCCTGTCCTCGATCAAGTATGCGCTCCTGGGTTCGATTTCGACGTTCCTGCTGCGCAACACCGACTGCGACATCTTGGTCGTGAAGTAGGTTCCTTCCCGCCGGCGCAAGGCCTGCGGGGTTATCACGCCGACGTCCTCGCCGCTTCGCGGCTGCGGGATGTCGGCTTTGATAACCCCTCCCGGCCTTGTGCCTTCGTCACCGTACTTCAGCGAGTTGGCTGATAAAAGATGGCGTGCCGCCCCGTTTGGGGCACGTTTTGTTTGGACGGGCGTTTGCCGTGTGCGTTACTCAAAGTATTGAAACTTGTTCGTTGAAAAAGCGAATGTTACGACGAAGCCTTCGCCGGGCTCCGATGCTGCAGTGACGTCGATGCCCATCTTGGAGCACAGGCGCGCCACCAGGTAGAGGCCGATGCCCGTTGCGCGCTTGGTGGTGCGACCGTTGTCGCCGGTAAAGCCCTTCTCGAACACGCGTGGCAGGTCAGCCGCACACACGCCGCAGCCGTTATCGGCAACGGTGAGCTCGATGCGCTCGCTCGCCAGGCCCTCGTCCAGCAACGCGCCCGAAAACACAATCTTCGCGCCGTCCTCGCGCGCATATTTAATGCTGTTCTGAATGAGCTGGCCCAGGATAAATTCGAGCCATTTTTCGTCGGTAAAGACCTCGAAGTCAAGGTTCTCGCACACCGGAGCCACGTGCGCCGCAATGAGCTCGCGCGCGTTGGCCTTAATCGCACCCGTCACCAGGGTCTTAAGATCCCAACGGCGAATCAGGTAATCGCGCTCCACGACTTCCGAGCGCGCGTAGTACAGTGCCTGGTCGATATAGCGCTCAACGCGAGCCAGCTCGCGACCCAGGTCATCCACACGCGACAGGTCGTCTTCGCTGCCGTCCAGGTTTTCCAAAATCAGATGGGCTGCCGCCAGAGGCAGCTTGGCCTCGTGGACCCAGCTCTCGATATAGTCGCGATAGTCATCGGTCTGGCGCCTGCCTTCGGCAACCTCGTCGCAAGCGGCTTTGCCCACCCGGCGCAAGACCTCGTACTCGAGCTCGCCCTCGGCATAGGTCGGACATTGCACCATCTCCTGCACCCATGCGGGACTCTCGAGCTCCCCTACCGCACGCTCCAGCTGGCGCAGAAAACGACGACGGCGCGCGTACTCGATCACGATGCCGAGCATACCAAAGATAAAGGACACGCCGACCGCCACGACCACGATAGAAACGGGTGCGCCGGCGACCGTCAGTACAAAGCAGCTCAGCAGCACGCCGCACGTCCACACGGCGACGGGAAGCAGCGCATCTTTGAAGAATTTGGCAAACGACATAGCCGGCCCCTAGACCGAATAGCCCTGGCCGCGGTGCGTCGTCAAATACCCCTTGATACCGATTTTTTCGAGCGTGGTGCGCAGGCGGTTGATGTTGACGGTAAGCGTGTTGTCGTCCACGAAGGCGTCGGAGTCCCACAGGTCCTGCATGATGGCCGAGCGCGAGACAATCTTGCCCGCGCGACCCAAGAGCAGCGAGAGGATACGCAGCTCGTTTTTGGTGAGCTCGGTACTGGTGCCGGTTTGCATGTTGATGACCATGGAGCGAGCGAGATCGAGCTCCAGTCCCTTGTGGACAAGTGTGCTGCGCTCGCCCGCCGCCGCGGTGCGACGTAGCAAGGCATTGATGCGCGCCACGAGCACGCGCGCGCTATAGGGCTTGGGAACAAAGTCGTCCGCGCCGAGCGTCATGGCCATGACCTCGTCGATCTCGGTCGTGCGCGAGGTGAGGACGATGATGGGGACCTCGGATTCGCGGCGAACCTCGTGGCAGATATGCTGGCCGTCCTTGACG
The DNA here is from genome assembly GCA_900546105.1 of uncultured Collinsella sp. Lineage (GTDB taxonomy): Bacteria > Actinomycetota > Coriobacteriia > Coriobacteriales > Coriobacteriaceae > Collinsella. The sequence goes on along the minus strand of URBP01000017.1, from coordinate 4,095 downwards.
GGAAGCGTGAGGTCGAGCAGCACCAGGTCGGGCGCGGCGGCGAGAATATCGCGCGAGACATGCTCGAACGATTCGCAGGCCTCGATTTCAAACCCGGCGCGGGCAAGGATGTCGACAAGCTCACGACGAATGGGCTCGTCGTCCTCAACGACATAAATCAGCGCCATGGATTCCGCTCCCTTCTTGGTTGTCTTGCCACCATTATGGCTGCGGAGCCGCAAGTACGCGCCTCGCGCGGCAACAAGGTGACAGAACTGTTCGCGAGCGGGGGCGTTTTGTCCGCCTTACGCTCGCGACGGGAACGGGGACCAAAATGATTTTTTTATCCCCGTCCCAGAATAATCATTTAGCGACGGGCGCGAAGCTTTTCGTAGCCGTCAGCGAAGAAGGTGACCATAGCAGCGTCCGCCTCGGCGGCATCGGTATCGTCAGCGGGGACCACGCCGTGCTCGTCGCTCACCAGGAACAGCGCGCCCTTAAGCTGCGCGGGAATATCTACGCGCGTGACCGGGATGCCCTTGGTCTGGGCCAGCTGCTCGATGAGCGTCGCCGTGCCGCACAGGCACTCGTCCGCCGGCGCCACAAAGGCCAGCTCACCGTTGTTGACGGCAGCGAGCAGCTCGGGCGCCACGCCGGTCTCGTCGGCCTCGGAGCGGGCCTCGGCGGAGCGGGCACGCAGTGCCTTGGCCGACGTATCGGCTAGCGGCTCGTACTCCCCCACTGTCATGGCGGCATTGCCGTTGATATCGATCACCAGCATGAGCACACCGTCATGTGCGGTGTAATCGCCCTCGGCAAGCGACCACTCAACGTGCTGTTTGGCCCAGCTGAGCATGTTATGGGTAAGCGGCTCGCCCTGCACCAAGCGCTCGGACAGTGTGCGAATGTGGCGGTTGAGCATGGGCACCTTTTTGTTGGACATGCGCCAACGGCAGACAAGCGCGGGCTTGTCGAGCGTAAACTTCTCGACCGCCTCCTGATTGGCGCAAAAGTCCTCGTACGCACGCTGATCCTCGGCATTGCCAAACAGCTCGGCATCATCAATCTGGGGCATGGTCATACCTTTCGTGTTAGTCATTCCGTCCTCTTATACCAAAAAGACGGCCCTCCAAACGGAGCAGCCGTCTTTTGCAGAGATTATTTTGTCCCAGGGCGAAACTTAGTGCCTAAAGTGGCGAGCGCCGGTAAACACCATAGCAATATTGTGCTCGTTGCAGGCCTGGATGCTCTCGTCGTCACGCTTGGAGCCGCCGGGCTGGATGATGCAGGTCACGCCGTGCGCGGCAAGCACGTCGACGTTGTCGCGGAACGGGAAGAACGCGTCGCTTGCACAGGCAAAGCCGCCCTTCTCCACGCCCTCGCGCTCGCAGAAATCCTCGGCGCGCTCACAGGCAAGCAGCGCGGAATCCACGCGGTTGGGCTGGCCGGGGCCCATGCCAATGCCGGCCTTGCCCTTGGAGACCAGAATAGCGTTGGACTTGACGCCCTTGCAGACCTTCCAGGCAAACTCGAGCTCGGCCATCTCGGCGTCGGTGGGCTTGCGGTCGGTGGGGAACGTAAAGGTCGCGGGATCCTCGGTCACGTGGTCGACCTCCTGCACCAGCATGCCGCCGTCGATGGAGCGCAGCTCCACCTGGGCGCCGTGGTCCACGCCGCCGGTAGCCAGCACGCGCAGGTTGGGGCGCTTGGCCATGCGCTCGAGCGCCTCGGCGGTATAGCTCGGGGCGATGATGACCTCGACGAACTGCTTGTTCTGGTCGGCGAAGTGCTCAACCAGCTCAAAGGGAACCTCGCGGTTGCAGGCGATGATGCCGCCGAAGGCGCTCTTGGGATCGCAAGCGAAAGCGCGGTCGTAGGCGGCCGTGATGTCCTCGGCAACGGCGGAACCGCAGGGGTTCTGATGCTTGAGGATCACGCAGGCCGGCTCGTCGAACTCGCGGACCAGGTTCCAAGCGGCGTCGGCATCCAGATAGTTGTTGTAGCTGAGTGGCTTGCCCTGAATCTGCTCGGAGCCCACGAGCGGGAACTGAGAGCTCGCGGTGTTCTCGCAGCCCTCGGCAAAGCGATAGACCGTGGCCTTCTGCTGCGGGTTCTCGCCATAGCGCAGGTCGTCGACCTTTTCCAGCGAGATCTCGAGCTTGGCAGAGGTGTCCGCCACGTCGCTTGCCTGGGCGGCAAGCCAACGGGAGATAGCCGTGTCGTAGGCGGCGGTAGTCTGGTAGACCTTCACCTGCAGGCGGCGACGGGTGGCAAGCGTGGTGCAGCCGCCAGTCTCGTGCATCTCGGCCAGGACGGCGTCGTAGTCAGCCGGGTCAGAGATGACGGTAACGCTCGCAGCGTTCTTAGCGGCGGAGCGCAGCATGGAGGGACCGCCGATGTCGATGTGCTCGATGGCGTCCGCAAAGGTGACCTCGGGGTTGGCGACGGTCTTCTCGAACTCGTACAGGTTGACGACGACCAAGTCGATCAGCTTAATGCCGTGCTGAGCGGCCTCCTGCATGTGCTGCTCGGAATCGCGGCGGGCCAGCAGCGCGCCGTGAACCTTGGGGTGCAGGGTCTTAACGCGGCCGTCCATCATCTCGGGATAGCCCGTGAACTCCTCGATGGGGGTTACGGGAACGCCCGCGTCCTCGATGGCACGAGCCGTGCCGCCCGTAGAGATGATCTCGACGCCAAAGTCATCGACCAGCGTCCGTGCGAAATCGACGACACCCGTTTTATCGGTAACCGAGATCAACGCGCGTGCGATCTTCACATCAGATCCCATGCAGTCCTCCTGTCTGGTACGCCGCCGTGCTCTGTGAGTCGGTGATACGTCGATCTGCAGCGCTCGCGCAGCGGCATTGAAAATACTGATTCAATGTAGCGCATCGAGCGCATCGATGCACCCCGCAACGGGCGCATGTGCAGAAAAAGTTTGCGAGCAGAGGGGATGGGCGCGGCACCGGGCACGGTGAGTTCATGGAACACAGGGGCACCATAATTAGATGCCAATAGCGTGGTAGAACTGTGCTCGATATGCATCCGCAAAAGAAAGAGGCACCATGGTCTCGCGGGTTCTCTACCGACCGTTTGATACCGAAGACTTCGACGCCATCGCGCTGATTCTGCAGCAGCTTTGGCATAACAATTCGGATAACGATGAGTACAACCGCCTTGAGGCCGCGTGCGACCTCGCCTATTGCCTTTCGTCATCGACGTTTTCGCAGGTTGCGGTGATTGACGGCGAGGCGCGTGGCATTGCGCTCGCGCGCGCGGGACAGAGTTCCGGCGCCACCGTCAAGGAACATTGGATGGACACCGAACGCGCTCTGCTATCGCAAATGCGCGAGCTGGAGCCCGATGCCTGCGCCGAGTATCTCTCGTTTGTGCGCGCAACCATCCGAACCAACAACCGCCTGCTCGAAAGCAGCCCGTTGCCCCACGACAACGAGGTCACGCTGCTTGCCGTGGATCGCGACGTCCATGGCCTGGGTGTAGGCTCAGTGTTGCTCGATGCCGCGGTCTCGTACCTGTCCTCGCGCGGGGCGACAAGGGCGCACCTGTACACCGACTCCAACTGCTCGTGGAAGTTCTACGAGTTGCACGGCTTTAAGCGCACGGCCACGCACCGCGCCAACCGCGAAGAGCGCCGTCACGACATGCCGCGCGAAAGCTTCCTCTACGAACTCGACCTAACAGCCTAGCCCAGGCAGCCACACCTAGTCATTTAAGTCTGTCCCCAATGAGTGGCCTAGGGGGTTTGTAGATAGCCGTGGTCAAAAAACATCAAATATGAGTACTGCTACCTTTTTAGTAGCAGCAACTTGGGGCATTTTTGATGCTTGTAGGCATGACGACCAGCTGCACGAGCTAACGTAGCTCCCCAAATGTTCAATAAAATGGGCTCCTAACGAGAAGTACTCTCATTAGGAGCCCATTATTATGTGCAAACATATGTGACCAACGCGGCAACAGTACTCATATTTGGCATTTTTTGTCCACTGCCCCTTGCGCGAAGATCCGCAGCGGAAAGTTTGACCCGTTTCGATGCACAAAAATGGGATGAATCTTCCCTGGCAACCGCCCAGAAAGATCCACCCCAAAGCAAGCGCT
>URBP01000016.1 GCA_900546105.1 uncultured Collinsella sp. | reverse complement strand
CCAGAGCGAACAAATTGGCATGAAAAGAGGGCTGCATAGACCTTTTGGTCATGCCGCCCTCTTTGAATGACAAGTTGTCGCTCTGGCGCCCGCGCAGCGTCGACTGGTCCGCCGTTCGGTAGAACGGCGGAACCGCCTAACCGCCCAGGTAGGCCTTACGCACGTTGTCGTCGTGCAGCAGCTCTTGGCCGGTGCCGGTCATGGTGATCTTGCCGGTCTCGAGCACGTAGCCGCGCGTGGCGATCGAGAGCGCCATCTGCGCGTTCTGCTCGACCAGAAGCACCGTGGTGCCAGCCTTGTGCAGGTCCTCGACAATCTGGAAGATCTGTTCGATCAGAATCGGCGCCAGACCCATAGAAGGTTCGTCGAGCATAAGCAGTTTGGGGTTACTCATAAGGGCGCGCCCCATAACGAGCATCTGCTGCTCGCCGCCCGAAAGGGTGCCGGCGACCTGGCGACGGCGCTCCTTCAGGCGCGGGAACTGCTCGTAGACGCGCTCAAGGCCCGGAGCAACCGTGGACTTGGGCTGCGTGTAGGCGCCCATCTCCAGGTTCTCCTCGACCGTCATCTGCAAAAAGGCGCGACGACCCTCGGGCACCTGGGCCAGGCCCTTGCCAACCAGCTTGTCGGCAGGCGTATGGGTAATGTCCTCACCCATAAACTTGATGGAGCCGGTCTTGGAACGCAGCAGGCCCGAGACGGTTTTAAGCGTCGTGGACTTACCGGCGCCGTTCGCGCCGATCAGGGCCACGATCTCGCCCTCGTTGACGTTAAAGGAGATGTCCTTGATGGCGTGGATAGCGCCGTACCAGACGTTGATGTTGTAGACGGAAAGCATCGGCTCTGCCATTTAGTTCTCCCCCTTATCCTGCTTGCCCAGATATGCCTCAATTACGGCATCGTTGTTCTGGATCTCCTCGGCCGTGCCCTTGGCGATGACCTTACCAAAGTTGAGCACGCAGATGCCCTCGCAGATGTTCATGACGAGCGACATATCATGCTCGATAAGCATAATGGCGATGCCAAAGGTGTCGCGGATCTTGACGATGTTCGCCATGAGCTCCGCGGTCTCGGACGGATTCATGCCGGCGGCAGGCTCGTCAAGCAGCAGTAGCTTGGGGTTGGTGGCAAGCGCGCGGACAATCTCCAGACGACGCTGGGCGCCATAAGGCAGCGAACCGGCCTGCTCATTTGCCAGATGCTCCATATCAAAGATGGAGAGCAGCTCCATGGCGCGCTCATGGGCGGCCTTCTCGTGCTTCCAATACGTCGGCAGACGCAGCACGCCCTCAAAACCGGAATAGCGCTCCTGGTTGTGCAGACCGACCTTGACGTTGTCCTCCACCGTCATGGTGTTGAACAGACGAATGTTCTGGAAGGTACGGGCAATACCCATGCGGTTGACCTGATAGACCGACTTGCCCGAGGTGTCCTCGCCATCGAGCAGGATGGTGCCGTGCGTGGGCTGATACACCTTGGTGAGCAGATTGAAGACCGTGGTCTTACCGGCACCGTTGGGGCCGATAAGACCGGCGATCTCGGTCTTGCCGATGGTCAGGCTAAAGTCATCGACTGCCTTAAGGCCGCCGAATTCAATGCCCAGGTGGATGCACTCGAGCGCCGGGCGCTGGCCCAAGTCGCGGTCGGGAACGATGGCGCCAGAAGGATACGGGACCATCTTGCCCTTGTTGAACTCAAACTTACTGGGCATCGGCTGCCACCTCCTTCTTGGAAGCAAAGCGGTCCTTAATGCGTGCGAAGAACGCCTTGAGCTGCGGGTTGTTGGTAAAGATCATGACCAGGATCAGCACGATGGCGTAGATGAGCATGCGGTAGTCCGAGAACTGACGGAGCAGCTCGGGGAGCACCGTAAGCAGTGCGGCCGCGATGACGGAACCGCGCATGTTGCCCAGACCACCCAGGACCACGAACACCAGGATGAGGATGGACGTGTTGAAGTCGAACTTGGTGGCGGAGAGCTGCGAGAAGTTACCGCCGAAGAGGGCTCCGGCAGCACCGGCGAGGGCGGCGGAAACCACGAAGGCGATCATGCGGTACTCGGTGACGGAGATGCCTACGGACTCGGCTGCAATCTTGTTATCGCGCACGGCCATGATGGCACGGCCGGTACGGCTGCGCACCAGGTTGAGCACGATCACGAGTGCGACCATGACCAAGATGGCACCGGCAAGGAAGGTCGAGTACGTCGACACGCCCGAGGCGCCCTGGGCGCCCTTGATGATGGCGGTGCCGTCCTCGAGCAGGTGCAGGTCGTCGATCGTGGAGTTGCCCGTGATGTTAAAGATCACATGCAGGCCGTGGGAGTCGACGCCCACGATAAGGCAGGTGACGATCTCTTTGATGATCTCGCCAAAAGCCAAGGTCACGATGGCCAGGTAGTCACCGCTCAGGCGAAGGACCGGGATACCGATCAAAAAGCCCAGAATGGCAGCAGCGATGGCGCCGACCACGATGCTGATGACAAGACGCATCGGGTCGGAGGGAACGGCGCTCTCGAGGGCGACGGCGGTAACGATGCCTGTATAGGCGCCGACGCTCATAAAGCCCGCGTGGCCCAGCGACAAGTCGCCCGCGATACCGACGACGAGGTTGAGCGAGATAGCCATAACGATATAGGCCGTGATGGGAACCAGCTGACCGGCGATCATGCGCGGGATCATATGGTTAGACTGCATAAAGATCACGATGGCGAACGCCACAAGGCACATGGCGTACGTAACAAAGTCGTGACGCGTCTGCTTGTCTTTAAGAAACTTCATAACGCTCACCTACACCTTCTCGGGGACGTACTTGCCCAAGAGGCCGGCAGGCTTGACGAGCAGGACGATGATCAAAACACCAAAGACGATGGAGTTGGCAAGGCTCGTGGAAATATAAGCCTGTGCCATCGCCTCGATGATACCGATGAGAATGCCACCGACAAAGGCACCGGGGATGGAGCCGATGCCACCGAAGACAGCGGCATCGAAGGCCTTGATGCCAGGCATGGCACCCGTCGTGGGCTGCAGCACCGGCGAGTAGGAGCACAGCAGCACGCCGGCGATGGCGGCAAGGGCGGAGCCGATGGCGAACGTCATCGAGATGGTGCGGTTGACGTTGATGCCCATGAGCTGAGCGGCGGCCTTGTCCTCGGACACGGCGCGCATGGCTTTGCCCATCTTGGTCTTGCCTGTAAAGAACATCAGGCCGGCCATGATAACCAGGCAGGCGACGATGGTGACGAGCGAGACGGCGCTTACGTTGAACTTGGCCAAGAACTCCGGCACCTGGAAGGTGACGAGCGAAGTGAAGTTCTTGGGCGTGGCGCCCCACAGAAGCTGCGCGGCGTTCTGCAGGAAGTAAGACACGCCGATGGCCGTGATCAGAACGGCCAGAGGGCCTGCTTGGCGCAGCGGCTTGTATGCCAGACCCTCGATGAGAACACCGAGAACCGTGCAGACCACACAAGAGAGAATTACAGATGCCCAGCCCGGGAGGCCGAGATACGACGTGGCGCAGAACGAGACATAGGCACCGACCATGATGACGTCGCCGTGAGCGAAGTTGAGCATCTTGGCGATACCGTAGACCATGGTGTAGCCCAACGCGATGATGGCGTAGACGCTGCCCATGGACAGGCCGTTGACCAGGTATTGGATAAAGACTGTCATGTTCCACATCCCCCTTTCGAATAGGTTTCCAATTGATGTATGAAACAGGGACGTTACATCGTCCCTAGATACCAAGCAAGCAGGGAAGGCCAAAACCTCCCCTGCTTGGGATCAAAACCGCTCTATGTAAGGCGGCCTATTAGGCCTGTACGTACTTGCCGTCGGTGATGACGTACGCCGTGGGCTCCTTCTGGACCTGACCCTTATCGTTCCAGGTGAGCTTGCCGGTCAGACCGTCAACGGTAATCTTGAGCATAGCCTTGGACAGCTTCTCGGCGACCTCGGTCGGGTCGGCGTCGACACCAAGACCGGCCTCCTTGAGGGCCTCGGCCACCGCGTGCACACCGTCGTAGGCGTCAGCGGCAAACTGGTCGGGGGTATCGCCGTACTTATCCTTGTAGGCGTTGACGAAGTCGGCGTTCTTCTCGTCGTCGGCAGAGAACGGGGTCATGAGCAGCAGACCCTCGGCAAGAGAGGTGTCGAAGCCCTCAACGCCCAGGATGCCGTCCATGCCGTCGCAGCCCATCATCTTGACGTCGTAGCCCATGTCCTTGGCGTTCTTGAGCAGGACGGAGGCCGGGGTGTAGTAGATCGGCGCAAAGATCATGGTGGCGCCGGCCTGCTTGGCCTTGGTCAGCTGGTTGGTAAAGCTCGTGGCGGAGTCGTCCTTAAAGGTCTCCTCGTCGACAATCTCGAGCTTGGACTCAGCAGCCTGAACCTTAAAGGCATCCGCGACACCCGAAGAATAGGCGTCGCCGGAGTTATAGAACAGCACGAACTTCTCGTCCGCATACTTCTGCGCCAGGAACTTGGCAGCGTTGACGCCCTGGTTGGGGTCGGTGAAGCAAACCTGGAAGACGCAATCCTTGCCGTCGGTGACGTCCTCGGAGGACGCGGACGGGGTGATCATGAACGTCTTGGGGTCGTTACCACACTCGGCGGCAACGGCAACCGACGCGCCCGTGGTGGTCGGGCCGACGAGGGCCTGCATGCCCCAGTCGAGCAGGGTGTTGAAGGCGTTGACGGCCTTCTCGCCATCGGCCTGGTCATCCTCGGCCTTGCTGGCAAGCGGCAGCTCCTTGGTGGAGAAGTCCTTGCAGCCAAGCTCGACGCCCTGGGTAACAGACTTGCCGTAGGACGCGTTGGCGCCGGTCAGCGGGCCGATGGTGCCGATCTTAAACGAAGCGTCGCCCGAAGCGGAACCACTGTCGCCGCCGTTGGAGGAGCAGCCCGCTAGAATGGACATCGCCCCCAGACCTGCTGCGCTCGCGATAACGCTCCTGCGATTCATAACAGGGTTCAATGACTTACCGGTGAGGCTCGACATGTGGCTCTCCTCTCAAATCTCGTCGGGTTTTGGTTGCCCGACAGGCCATCCTTCGCCGTGTTCGGCGTTCGCAAAATAGTAGACGCTTTAGTTAGGAAAAGTGGCGATTATTTCAACTTTTCTTTGGATTTGTTCATTTATCCATATTTCTGCGTATTTCTATTTTTTTATGCAGTAATGCCACTTTATTGTGTAAAAGTAATGTTTCCATTCTGTTACAGGCGACCCCGCCCTGAATAAAACAGCCTCACCGGTAGCGTTTTATGCGCACTTAGGCGGCGATGTACTTGCCGTCCTGGATCACATAGGCCGTAGCGGGCTTTTCGACCTGGCCCTCGTCATTCCACGTCAGCTCGCCCGTCAGGCCCTCGATCTTGATCTTGCGCATGGCCTTGGCAAGGTCGTCGGCAATGTCGGCACCGTCAGCCGTAATGTCGATGCCCGCTTTATCGATAGCCTCGGCAATCGCATGGACGCAGTCATGGGCATCGGCGGCAAACTGATTGGGCGTCTCGTCGTAGGCGTCCTTATAGGCCTTGACGAAGTCGGCGTTCTTCTCATCGTCGGCAGAGAACGGGGTCATGAGCAGCACGCCCTCGGCAAGGGAGGTATCGAAGCCCTCAACGGAGAGCAGGCCGTCCATGCCGTCGGTACCCATGAGGGTCATGTCGTATCCCATGTCCTTGGCGTTCTTGAGCAAAACGGACGCCGGCGTGTAATAGATCGGAGCAAAGATAAGCGTGGCGCCGGCCTCCTTGGCCTTGGTGAGCTGGTTGGTAAAGCTCGTGGAAGAGTCATCCTTAAAGGTCTCGGTATCGACGACATCGAGCTTGGATGCCTTGGCCTGCTCGGCAAAGGCGTCGGCAACGCCCGAGCTGTACGTATCGCCGGAGTTGTAGAACAGGGCGATCTTGGCGTCCGCGTACTTCTCGGCCAAGAACTTCGCGGCGCTGGCGCCCATGGTGGGATCGGTGAAGCAAACCTGAAAGACCGTGGTCTTATCCTTGGTGACGTCGAGCGACGAGGCCGAAGGCGTGACCATGAGCATATCGTCGGCGATCTCACCCGAGACGGCGACGGCGGCACCAGTCGTGACGGGGCCGACGAGAGCCTGCATGCCCCAGTCACACAGGGTATTGAAGGCGTTGATGGCCTTCTCGCCGTCGGCGACGTCATCCTCGGACTTAAGCGAGAGTTTGAGGTCCTTGGTCGAGAAGTCCTTGGCGGCAAGCTTGGCGCCCTTCTCGGCCGAGACGCCATAGGTTGCCGCAGCGCCGGTCAGAGGGCCGATGACACCGATCTTGAAGGTCTTGCCGTCATCGGCGGAGCCGCCGTCCGAGCCACCCGACGAGCAACCAGCGAGCGCCGCGGTACTACCGAGCGCCGCGGCGCCAGCCAAGAAACTCCTGCGGTTAAGTACGTTGTTGATGCTAAACATGGTGTCCCCCTTTTCGCTGGCCGCGGTGCGGCCGTCTTGCGGTACAGGGCAAACCTTATGGTGCAAACGTTGACAGTTTGTTACGGAGTTCCGTTTGTAGCGAGCATGTTTCCAATGTTTCCGCAGCGTTTCGGGGGTGCCGTTTTGTGCGACTCCTGTTGCCTGGCGAGCACGCGCCCTCGGTTCACGCTAGAATGCACTCAACCTTTAAGCGGTTAATCCATCCATAAGATGCACGAAGGAGCTATCTATGAGCGAACCCCTGCGCACCGTGAACGTCGGCCTCATCGGTCTGGGAACCGTCGGCGGCGGCGTGGCCCGTCTGATCAAGAGCCACCACGATGAGTACCTGGCCGCCTACGGCATCGACCTTAAGCTGACCCGCGCCTGCGCGCTTGCCTGGGAGCAGGCCGAAGCCGCCGGTATTGAGCGCGAGGCCTTTACGAGCGACTGGCACGACGTCGTCACCGACCCCGCCGTCGATATCGTCGTCGAGCTCATCGGCGGCGAGCACCCCGCGACCGAAATCTTCACTACCGCCTTCGAGAACGGCAAGCACGTCGTCTCTGCCAACAAGGCCCTGCTGGGCCGTCATGTCGAGACGCTCGCCGAGAAGGCGCGCGCGTGCGGCGTGCAGATTAAGTGCGAGGCCAGCTGCGGCGGTGGCATCCCCATTGTCAGCACGCTCGAGCACGACCTGGTGGGCAACAAGATCCTGACCATCGCTGGCATTCTCAACGGCACCACCAACTACATCCTGTCGCGCATGGACGCCGAGGGCGCCGATTACGCTGACGTGCTCGCCGACGCCCAGGCAAAGGGCTATGCCGAGGCCGACCCGTCCGCCGACGTCGACGGCTTCGACGCCGCCAGCAAGACGGCGATCCTCGCCTCCATCGGCTTTGGCACCCGCGTGACCACCGACGACGTATACCAGCAGGGCATCCGCACCATCGGTGCCGAGGACATCGCCCAGGCCCGCGAGCTCGGTTACACCATCAAACTGCTCGGCATCGCCCGCAACACCGACGCTGGCGTCGACGTTCGCGTGCATCCCACGCTGATCCCCGCAGACCATATGCTCGCCAAGGTCAACGGCGCCATGAACGCCGTCTACGTGGTAGGCGACGCCGTGGGCGAGACCATGTTCTACGGCGCGGGCGCAGGCTCCTTCCCCACCGCGAGCGCCGTCGTGGGCGATATCCTGTCGCTCTCCGAGCAGATCAGCCGTGGCGTGGCTCCGCTGCCCGAGATTGAGCCCTATGGCCACAACCTCACCTTTAAGCCCATGGACGAGCTCCAGACCAAGTACTATGTGCGCCTGAAAGTCGCCGACCGCGTGGGCGCCCTGTCCGAGACGGTCGACATCTTTGCCAAGCACAACATCTCGATCTCGCTCATCAACCAGGTCGAGGACGGCAAATCGGGCGTCAGCGATGCCTGCTCGGTCATCTTCCTGACGCACCGCGCGCTCGAGAAGGACGTCCAGGCTGCCGCCGCCGAGCTTGCCAGCGTCGGCTGCGTGGCCGAGGTCGCCAACGTCCTGCGCATCGAGGACGTTGAGGCTTGGACCGAAGGCGTCATGGCGAACTAGCCCAACGCTCGCCTAGCAATACGCGCCTTGAGGGCTCCCGTCCGATGTGGGACGGGAGCCCTTTTGTCACCTGCCCTAAGCACAACGGCAAAGCATATTTGCGCGAGCCGCTCATCGGTAACGCGGGCTACCGTTCACCGATATGCAAACGCGGCCGATTCCGACTACCGCTACGCTGTGCTGCGAATGTCCGCCCGCGATGAGAGGAAGCACCATGTTGCTCGAGGGCAAGAAAGCAATCATCACCGGAGGCACACGCGGTATCGGCTATGCCATCGCCTGCCGTTTTATCGAGGAAGGCGCTGCCGTCACCGTCTTTGGCTCGCGCCAGGAGACTGCCGACACGGCCGTTGAGAAGCTGACAGCCGCCTATCCCGACGCCAAGGTCTGGGGTCGCTCCTGCGATCTCACCTCGCTCGAGGCCGTGACTGAGGCCTTTACGCAGACTGCAGCCGACATGGGCGGCTTGGACACGGTCGTCAACAATGCCGGTATCTCCCAGCGTTCACCCCTCTTGGACTACACGGCCGAGGAGTTCGCCAAAGTTATGGACCTCAACGTCGTCGCCGTCTTTAATGGCCACCAGGCTGCCGCCAAGATCATGACCGAGGCCGGCCACGGCGGCACCATCACTACCACAAGCTCGATGGTCGCCAAGTACGGCCAGCCCTCCGGCGTCGGTTACCCCACGTCCAAGTTTGCCGTCAACGGTATGGTCCAGTCGCTCTCGCGCGAGCTCGCTCCCATGGGCATCCGCGTCAACGCCGTCGCCCCCGGCGTGACTAAGACCGACATGGTCGCCAACCTGCCCGAAGAGGTCATCAAGCCCATCATCGCCACCATTCCGCTGGGTCGCATGGGCGAGCCCGAGGATGTCGCCAACGCCTTTGTTTTCCTGGCGAGCGACATGTCCTCCTATGTCACGGGCGCCGTGCTCCCCGTCGACGGAGCCGCCCGCTCCTAAGGAGCCACAAGCTTTGGCTTCAAGCTTCAACATAGCTCAACCAAAAAGGCGCGCCGTCTGAATCAACTGCAGACAGCGCGCCTTCTCCTGTTATGAAAGGGAAACTATGTCCCAGTATTTCGGATCAGAACGGGGCACGGTTTCCCCCAGGACCTCCTTGCGGAAACTGCATCCCACTCTGAGCGCCCATTCCGGGACACAGCTTCCCAACGGCCCCCGTTTCGGAAACCACATCCCGTTCCGAGCCTTCAAAGCGGGACGCGGCTTCCCCGAGAAAGTATCGACTACTTACCGTCGTCGTCTTCGGCTTCTTCGCGCGCATAGAGCTCCAGCATGCGACGGCGGTATTCGCGCACAGCGAGCTTGGCGCGCTCCAGGCGGCGGCGCTCACGCGGAGTCAGCTCGGACGGGTCGACCTCGTCTCCATAGGTCTTATCGGCAAGCAGGTGCGCCGCGTCCACGATGCGGGCATCGATGTGGCCGCTCGCTGCCTCGGCGGAAAGACGCTCGGCAATCGTATCGAGCGTAGGCAGGCCCTCGAATACGCGACCATGGCCATGCGAGGTCAGCAGCTCGTGCTCGCGCGCGAGCAAGCTCGCTAGGTCGTGGTGGGCGCGCAAGATGTCGAGCGCATCGGATGGATGCTCGGCAACCTCTGCCACGGCGGCGACCGGTGCGGCATCCACCACGCGGTAGAAGAGCTGCGCGAGCAATGGCATCAAGAACACCGTGATGGCACCGGCGGCAACCATGACCGACGCAATATCTTGCGACAGCGCGCCCGCGTTGACGGCAACGCTCGTAACGGCAACGATGATCGGCAGCGCCGTGGTGCAGTACAGGGCCACGGTAATGCGACCATACGCCGACACATCGCGCGTCGCAGGACAAATGCTCATGGAAATAAGAATGGGCACGGCACGAATAATCAACAACGCCACGATAAAGCCCACGAGCAGACCCGGGCGCGACGCCACGGCCGTCAGATCGATCTTTGCGCCCGATACGGTAAAGAACACCGGAATCAAAAAACCGTAGGCCAGACCGTCGAGCTTGGTCTCGAGCGTATGGTTGCCCTCGGGGATGATATAGCGCAGGACAAAGCCGGCGGCAAAAGAACCCAACACGATGTCGAGATCAAAGACAGCCGAGAATGCCACGAGCGTGACCAGGATGAGCACCGTCAGGCGCACGAAGGTCTGCGACGTGGTATCGGCGCGCTCCTCAACAAATGCAAAGAAGCGGCTGCCGACGCGCTTGGAGCGGCTCGGGACCACGGCCAGCAACACGCAAACCACCGCAAACAAGCCAAGGATAACGAGCGTTTGGATACCAGTGCGGGCAGACAACAGCACCGACATGGCGAGCACGGGACCGAGCTCGCCCCAAGTGCCATACGCGAGAATCGAGTCGCCCACGCGCGTGCCGGTGAGCGAGCGCTCACGCATGATGGGCACAAGCGTACCGAGCGCCGTCGAAGTGAGGGCGAGCGTCACGGCGATACCGTCGAAATGGCTGACCGAGAACCACGGGGTAAAGCGCACGGCAAGCCAGGCGATACAAAATGTGACAGCCCACGTGGCCATACCGTAGCGACCCTCGACGCCCGTGATGTTCTTGGGATCGATCTCAAAGCCGGCAAGCAGGAACAAAAATGCCAGACCGAGCTCTGACACGAGCGAGACCTCGGCATCTACATGGATGACGCCGAGCATATGGGGTCCCAGCACCGCGCCGAACACGAGCAAAAAGACCGTTTCGGGAACGGGCTTTCCGGGAATCGCCGAGGCGATGAAGGGGCTTGCAAAGGCCACGAGCGCGATGATGGCGAGCGAAACGAATGCCATGTGATGCCTTTCTCTTGTTTGCGCTTCACTGTAGCACCCTCGCCGTCCTCAACGCGCCACGAGCTGTCGTATCATAGTGAGGTTTAAAAGTGTGTGGCTCAAGGCGACCGCGAGGCTTGCCCCGCAAACCGACCGCTGCCGCATACCGCACCGTACGCCCAACCGATCAGGAAGGCAGGAACCAATGGTCTCTCGTATCTACGTGGAGAAGAAACCCGGGTTCGACGTCGAGGCTCAGCAGCTCAAGGGCGAGCTGACCGAAATTCTCGGCATCAAGGGCATCGAGGCCCTGAGGATCATCAACCGCTACGACGTCGAGGGCATCGACGAGGAGCTTTTCCGCTCCTGCGTGCCGACCGTCTTTAGCGAGCCCCAGGTCGATGTGACCTACGACGAGCTCCCCGCAAGCGATGGCGCCGTCTTTGCCGTCGAATTCCTGCCTGGCCAGTTTGACCAGCGCGCCGACTCCGCCAGCGAGTGCGTGCAGCTCATCAGCCAGGGCGAGCGCCCCGCCGTGCGCTCCGCCAAGGTCTATATGATCTCGGGCGCCCTGGACGAGGCCGCCATCGATGCCATCAAGCACTACGTGGTGAACCCCGTCGAGGCCCGCATTGCCTCACTCGACCTACCCGAGACGCTGCACATGGAGACTCCCGAGCCTGCGCCCGTCGAGGTGCTTGACGGCTTCCGCGAGCTCGACGAGGCCGGTCTTGCCGCCTTTATCTCCGATCGCGGTCTTGCCATGGACGAGGCGGACATCGCCTTCTGCCAGCAGTACTTCCGCGATGAAGATCGCGACCCCACCATCACCGAGATCCGCGTGATCGACACCTATTGGTCCGACCACTGCCGCCACACCACCTTCGGTACCGTCCTGGATGACGTGACGATCGACGACGCCGTTGTGCAGCAGGCCTTCGACCGCTACATGGAGATGCGCCACGAGCTCGGTCGCGACGCCAAGCCCGTCTGCCTCATGGACATGGGCACCATCGGCGCCAAGTACCTTAAGAAGACCGGCGTCATGACCGATGTCGACGAATCCGAGGAGATCAACGCCTGCACCGTCAAGGTAAAGGTCGATGTCGATGGCGAGGACCAGGACTGGCTGTTCCTGTTTAAAAACGAGACCCACAACCACCCCACCGAGATCGAGCCCTTCGGCGGTGCCGCCACCTGCGTGGGCGGCGCTATCCGCGACCCGCTCTCGGGCCGCAGCTATGTGTATCAGGCCATGCGTGTCACCGGTGCCGGCGACCCCACCGTCCCGGTTTCCGAGACGCTCGAGGGCAAGCTGCCGCAGCGCAAGCTCGTGACCACTGCCGCCGCCGGCTACTCCAGCTACGGCAACCAGATCGGCCTTGCCACCGGTCAGGTCAACGAACTCTATCACCCCGGCTACGTGGCCAAGCGCATGGAGGTCGGTGCCGTCGTGGGCGCTACCCCGGCAAACCACGTGCGTCGCGAGTGCCCCGCCCCCACCGACAAGATCATCCTGCTGGGCGGCCGCACCGGCCGTGACGGCATCGGCGGCGCCACCGGCTCCTCCAAGACCCAGAACACCGAGTCCATCGAGACTTCGGGTGCCGAGGTCCAGAAGGGCAACGCCCCGGTCGAGCGCAAGCTGCAGCGCCTGTTCCGCCGCGGCGACGCCTGTCGCTTGATCAAGCGCTGCAACGACTTTGGCGCCGGCGGCGTCTCGGTCGCCGTGGGCGAGCTTGCCGACGGCCTGTATGTCGACCTCGATACCGTGACCAAGAAGTACGACGGCCTGGACGGCACCGAGCTCGCCATTTCCGAGTCCCAGGAGCGCATGGCCTGCGCCGTCGCCGACTGTGACGTCGAGGAGTTCATGGGCTACGCCGCCGAGGAGAACCTGGAAGCGACCGTAATCGCCGAGGTTACCGCCGAGCCGCGCATGCGCATGGCCTGGAACGGCGTCGCCATCGTCGACCTGTCCCGCGAGTTCCTCAACTCCAACGGTGCGCCCAAGCACCAGGTGGCTCACGTCTGCGCCCGCAGCGTGTGGCAGCCCAGCTGGGCCGGCACCACGCTCGCTGAGCGCATGACCTCGCTCGTCACCGACCTCAACGTCGCCTCCAACAAGGGCCTTTCCGAGCGTTTCGACTCCACTATCGGTGCCGCAACCGTGCTCATGCCCTTTGGCGGCAAGACGCAGCTCACCCCGAGCTCGGCCATGGTCGCCAAGTTCCCCGTGGACGGCGAGACCACCACGGCGAGCGCCATGGCATGGGGCTTCAACCCCTATCTGATGGAGGCCGACCAGTTTGCGGGCGCCTACCTGTCCGTGGTCGAGTCCATCGCCAAGCTCGTTGCCGCCGGCTTTGAGCACAAGCGCACCTACCTCTCCTTCCAGGAGTACTTCGAGCGCCTGCGCACCGAGGCCGAGCGCTGGGGCAAGCCCATGGCTGCCGTCCTGGGTGCCCTTATGGCCCAGGTCGACCTGGGTGCCGGCGCCATCGGCGGCAAGGACTCCATGAGCGGTTCGTTTGAGGACGAGGCCGGCGAGCTCAACGTTCCGCCGACCCTGATCAGCTTCGCCGTCGCCGTGGGCAAGGCCGCCCGCGCCGTCTCGCCCGAGTTCAAGGGCCTCACGCACCGCGTCGTCCGCATCGCCCCCGCTACCTATGGCGAGGACTACCGCCCCGATGCTCAGCAGCTGCTCGCCGCGTTTGACGCCGTCGAGGCGCTCACTGCTACCGGCAACGCCCTGGCCATCTCCACGCCCGGCTACGGCTGCGGCGCCGAGAGCCTCTTTAAGATGTGCGTCGGTAACCAGATCGGTATCGAGCTTGCCGAGGATGTAGACGTGGAGAGCCTCTTCACCCCGCTCTACGGTAGCTTTATCGTCGAGCTCGCCGAGGATGCCGAGCTGCCCGAGGTCGCCGACGGCGTTGTCGTCGAGCCCCTGGGCACCACCGTCGAGGGCTATGTCATCGACACCGGCTCCGAGGTCATCGAGCTCGCCGAGCTCCAGGAGGCCTGGGAGAGCGGCATCGAGGGCGTCTTCGCCTACCGCAGCGCCGGCAAGACCCCCGAGGTCGAGACCATCGACTTCCGCGCCAAGGATATCCACGTGTACGGCGGCGCCAAGATCGCCCGCCCGCGCGTGATCATCCCCGTGTTCCCCGGCAACAACTGCGAGTACGACAGCGCCCGCGCCTTCCGTGCCGCCGGTGCCGAGGCCGACACCTTCGTGATCAACAACCTCACGCCCGAGGCCGTCGCCGAGAGCACCCGCGAGCTTGCCCGCCGCATCCGTGCAAGCCAGATCGTTATGATCCCCGGCGGCTTCTCGGGCGGCGACGAGCCCGACGGCTCCGCCAAGTTCATCACGGCGTTCTTCCGCGCTCCCGAGGTCACCGAGGCAGTCCGCGACCTGCTCAAGGCCCGCGATGGCCTGATGCTGGGCATCTGCAACGGCTTCCAGGCCCTGATCAAGCTCGGCCTGGTGCCCTACGGCGACATCGTCGACGCCACGCCCGATACGCCCACGTTGACGTTCAACACCATCGGTCGCCACCAGAGCCGTCTGGTGCGCACCCGCATCTCGTCCAACTTGTCCCCGTGGCTGTCGCAGTGCAGCCTGGACGACCCCTACACCGTCGCCATCAGCCACGGCGAGGGCCGCTTTGTCGCCAATGACGAAGTGCTCGCCCAGCTGATCGCCAACGGCCAGGTCGCCACGCAGTACGTGGGCGAGAACGGCAAGCCCAGCATGGATCTCTCCGTCAACCCCAACGGCTCCGCACTCGCCATCGAGGGCATCACGAGCCCCGACGGCCGCGTCCTGGGCAAGATGGGCCATGCCGAGCGTCGCGGCGACAACCTGTACCGCAACGTGCCCGAGCATGTCCCCGGCGATAAGTTCATGCCGATCTTTGAGAGCGGCGTGGCCTACTTCGCTTAAACCTTTCCCATCGGGTACAATCCCCTCGGGTAACAACACCCGCCACCGACACATCCGGTGGCGGGTTCTTTTTTGCTTCGCGCATGCAGGAAGGACATCATGGAAAGCCGCAAGCCGTATCTCGCCACCCTGCCCGGACTCATCCTGGGCTGTCTTGTTTGCTGTGCACTCTGGGGATCGGCCTTTCCCTGCATCAAGATCGGCTACGCACTCTTTGGTATCCCGGCGCACGATAGCGCCTCGCAGCTGCTCTTTGCGGGCTTGCGCTTCACGCTTGCCGGCGCCCTGGTTATCGTTGGGATGAGTGCGGCCCAACGCCGCCCCCTCATTCCGCAGGCTCGCGACATCAAGCCCATCTTTGTCTTGTCGCTCTTCCAGACTATCGGGCAGTACTTCTTTTTCTATCTGGGCCTCTCGCGCGCCAGCGCCATGTCGAGCTCCATCATCGAGGCCAGCGCCAACTTCCTCGCAATCCTCTTTGCCGCCCTGGCATTTCACACCGAGAAGCTCAATACGGCCAAGGTGCTTGGCTGTGCGCTGGGCTTTGCCGGCGTCGCGCTCGTCAACCTCTCGGGCGCAGATGGCACCTTTGGCTTCAGGCTCGATGGCGAGGGCTTTATCCTAGCCTCCACTGTCGCGGGTGCTCTTTCGACCTGCCTGATCGGCATCTTCTCGCGCAAGCACGACGGCGTCTTGCTTGCCGGGTGGCAGTTCTTGGTCGGCGGCCTGGTCCTCACCGCCATCGGCTTTTTGATGGGTGGCGCGCTCTCCCCCACGGCGATTGTCCCCGCCATCGTGCTCATCATCTACATGGCGCTTATTTCCGCCGTCGCGTACTCGCTGTGGTCCCGCCTGCTCGCCGTCAACCCCGTCAGCCGCGTTTCGGTCTTTGGCTTCATGAATCCAGTCTTTGGCGTACTGTTGAGCGCGCTGCTGCTCGGCGAGGGCACTGGCACGAGCCCTGTTACCGTACTTGTTGCCCTGCTGTTGGTCTGCGGCGGCATCATCATCGTCAACAGGCCTAAAAAAGCCTAGTGAACTGCCCTTATTTAGCAGAGGGGATTCACATACTTTAGTTTAATGGAGTACATCGGAGAGCCGAGGGCCGCCATGCACGCAAGCGTGCGCCTCTTTTTCTAGCGTATCTGGGCGCCGGCTTTCTTCTTCTCGCGCTTTACGCGGTAGAGCTCCGCGTCGGCGGCGCGAAGCAAGTCTTGCCAGGTATCGACACCATCACCGACCCGTGCATAGCCGATGGACATCCGCAACAGATACGGCACCTCGGCGCGTGCGAGCTCATCGTTGATTGCCGCGCACAGACGTATGATGTCCTGGTCCGCTGCCGCCTTTTGGAGCACCACGAACTCGTCGCCGCCATAACGTGCGATAAAGCCACCAGACGCCGAGCAGACCTCTTTGAGCGTAGCAGATATGACCTGGAGGGCATGATCGCCCTCAACATGTCCATACCGGTCGTTAATCTGCTTAAAGCCGTCAGCGTCCATCATAAGCAGATACACACCATCGGCCTGGTCAATACCCGAGAACAGCGACAGCATATAGGTCTCAAAACGGTTGCGATTGTTAAGGCCAGTCAACGGGTCGGTCGAGATCAGCTGCTCCTGGCAGATGATGTAGAGCAGCTGGATGCTCAGCGTTATACCGACGCAAAGGCCCGGTACCGAAAACAAAACCTGGAAGGTACCGCCCACCAGAGCGGGAATCGCAAAAAAGGCTAGGGTGTGATAAATGGCCTTCTTTTGCAGGCTTTCGACTTTTTGAGCCTGAATAAAGGCATGCAAGGACGTATATATAACGTAGCAGTAGCTCACGATGGGCTGGATCATATAAGCAAAGCCGCGACGATATACGCCCTGTGCATCGATATAGAACATAGCGTGCGTCCAGTAGCTGGTAAATGCCAGCACGACCACCAGAGCCGTAGGCAACGCTACAAGCACCACCCTATAGCGCGAGGTCAAAAGGCGAGAACCCTGCACCGTCTCGGAATAGATAAACCAAATGAGACACGCGATAGCAAAGAGCGAAAACGAAACCGCGTTGGAAATCCAGTTGGCAGCAATGCCCAACGTGCCGTCCACACCGTCCGAAAGCGTCCAGATCATATCGAATAATATGTACGCGGCAGAGGTGTAGCCAAGCATGCTAAACAATAGCTGCTGGGTGCTCGAGAACAAGGAGCGACGACTTCGCACGGCAAGCCCGATAAGAACAATCATGCATAGCACGAATATCTCAATCTTGAGTGCCTTAACCACTAGCGCCATCCCTTCAATACCCAAGTGGTCAGAATCGCCCAATTCGAATCAGGGCAATAAACACCCCTTTACTCCGCAGGGGTAAAGGGGATAATAGCAGAGCGCCCGAACATCACTGCAAAACAGTTTCTGTTCGGGCGCCCATACGGCGCGAATTGCACACGCCGGCATCATTGATGGGTATCGATTGCTACTCGCCATCGATGTCAGTCGCGACGGCCTCCTCTATGGCCTCGACACCGACAGGCGACAGATCCTCCTTGCCTTGGCAGAACTTCTTGTCGACCCAGCCAGTCAGAATCGGAGCCATAATCGCCGTGATGATAACGGCGGTGGCGATCTGCGCATACGCGGTGGGCGCAAGCTCGGCATAGCGCGGCGCGACCTCAGCAAGAGCAACCGGCGTGGTCATGGCCGTGCCGGCAATGGTGGAGCAGGCAACGGCCGCCTTGCCGTTGCCGCCACACAGGCGCTCGAAGGCAAAGGTAATGGGGCCGACGATAAAGAGCGTGATGAGGCCCAGCAGAATGCCCGAAATGCCGCCGGTGATGAAGCTCGAAAGGCTCATGGACGCACCGAGCTGAAAACCGATGACAGCGATCGCGGGATTGGCGCCGGGGACCAGCAGGTTCTTGATAAACGGGAACAAGTTGCCCAGGACCATGCCGATAACAAGCGGCAGGATGGATCCGATGATAGTGCCGACGGGGATGTTGGCGAGACCCGAGACACCGAGGATGATCATCGTGACGGCGGGGCCGGCCGTAAAGAACAGGATACCGACGGCGCCCTGCTCGGACTCATCGCCGAACTCGCCCATGATGCCCGTATAGAGCGCCATGTTGCAAAACGTGATGCCGCCGATGATAGACACGGAGCTCAGACCCAGGAAGTTGTCGTTAAAGAAATATGCCACGCCCAGGCCGAGAGCCGCTGCGACGACCAGCTTGGGGATCAGCACGACGATGCCGGTCTTGATGGCGCCCGGCGTGGACTTAAAGCTGATGCCGGCGCCCACAAACAGCAGGATCGCGGCGACGATGGTATTGGACCCACCGCGGCAGGCAGCCGTAAAGAAGCCGCCAATCTCAAAAACCTGCGGGCAGAAGGTGTTGAGCAAAAGACCGATGATCATCGGATAGATCATGATGTCGCCCGGGATGCGCGGGACCTTGAATTTCTTTTGCTCGTTGGCGGCTGCTTCCTGTGCCATGAAACCCCCATTTCCGCTGACGGGGTACAAAAGCCCACGTCACGCTTTGCTACAGTAAAGTTTGACCATGGTACCAGAAGAAATAGACCAGCTCGGTGAAAAATCCGACAAGTTGGGATGGAACGAGATTCAGCGCCCGCGACGCCACCCCTATATAAGACTCAAGACGATATAGAACACGATGCCCGAGACGCAGCACCACAACATCGATTTTGTCTTGATTGCCACCGCCACGACGCCGGCGGCCGCAATCCAGGGAATCAAGCCCTGCCACAGGCCGGCGTCGAAAGCGCCAGGGCTTATCAAATCGTTGGCGACCAGCGCCGCAAAGGCGGCAGGCGGAATATAACCCAAGGCTTCGGTAACGCGGGGCGACAGCGTTCTCCCGCGCAAGGCGAACGCCGGCGCGATGCGAAAGAACGCGATAGCAGTCCACGACGACAGCCACAGAACCAAGAACTCGTTAACGGGCATCGCGGGCACCTCTTCCGTCAAATACAGCATCGCACGCCAGCGCAATGGCAATGCCGGCCACGACGCTTGCCGGCACGGCAATATTCGCGAGGCCCAAGAACTTGCATACGGCGACGGACACCGCGCCCGAAACCGCCGCGACAACGTTGCCGCGCGACAGCCGCTGCGAAAAGAGCAGGCAGATAAAGAGCGAAGTGCAGACAAAGGCTGCAATGGCGGTGGGAACATCGACAACGGCGCCGACGATGGCGCCCATCGTACACGAAACGCCCCATGTTGCGATGAGGATCACGTTGAGCACAAAGGACTCGCGCGGGCCCCAATCCTCCCCTTCAACCAACTTGGCAAGCGAGATGCCATATGCCTCCTCGGTAAGTGTCGCGGCAACAGCCAGCGTCTGACGCTTCGAGGCACCCGTCAGATGCGGCGCGATCGATGCCGAGTAAAGCGCAAAACGCGAGGAGATGGCGGCAACGCTCGCGATAATCGAAGGTGCCGGTACACCCGCCAGCCAAAGATTGCAGATCATAAACTGGCCGCTGCCCGTCACAAACGTGCTGCTCAGGGCAAAGACCATCCAGGGCTCCATTCCCGTCTGCCCCATGATCATTCCGCACGGCGCGCCTATTGCAACATAGGTAAGCATCACTGGCCAGACGGTTCTAACGATTTTGAGCACCATACGCTTCTCATCCTGACAAGGTCTCCGAGCCGCATGTAGCGACACGGCAGAATCATCATCCGACAGCAACCGAGTTCACCTACAATTGCCACCGGATCGAAAGACACAACTTATTAGGAAGTCATTATGACAGCTATCGATCGAGACCGGGCGCGCGCGGCCTTCAAAAGCTACACCGATGCCTACGACGCCACTAACCCACGCATCGCGCTCAAAATCGAGCATACGTACCACGTGGCCGAGGCATGCGATGCCGTAGCGCGCGAGCAGGGCTGGTCGTCAGAAGATATTGACCTAGCATGGCTTTGCGGCCTGCTGCACGATATGGGCCGCTTTGAGCAGCTGCGACGCTGGGACACCTTTAAGGACGCCGAGAGCATGAGCCATGCAGCGCTGGGCATCGAGGTCCTCTTTGGCGAGAATCCCGCCGATGCACCCGCCGTAACGAGCATCCGCGACTTTATCGATGACCCGGCAGAAGATGAGCTCATCCGAGCGAGCATTGCCTATCGCAGCGATTTTCGTCTACCCGCGCAGCTCGACGAGCGTACGCGGAGCTTCTGCGATATCGTGCGCGATGGTGACAAGATCGACATTATGCGCACCATCGCCGACAGCACCGTCGAGACCATCCTCAAGGTGGATGAGGACGCATTTCTCGCCAGCCACTTCTCGGCACCGGCGCTTACCGCCTTTGACGAGCACCGCTGCGTCGCACGCGATGAGCGCGATGAGCCCGCAGACTACCTGGTGGGACTCATCTGCTTTATGTTTGAGCTCGTCTATCCAGCGAGCCGCGCGCTGGCGCGCGAACAGGGCGATATCCACCGCCTGCTCGATGCGCCCTTTGGCATTACGCGGCCCTTTACCGACCCCGCCACGCAGGCAACCTGGAGCCGCCTAAAGGACGAGATGCGCGACTGGCTGACGCGCGCTTAGCGCTCAAGCTGAGCCAGCAGCTCCTCAACGATCTCAACGGCATCGCCGACGACCTTATACTGGGCAGCACCGAAGATGGGGGCATCCGGGTCCTCATTGATGGCGACAATGCACTCCGCCCCACCGATGCCGGCGAGATGCTGGATAGCGCCCGAGACACCGATGCTCACGAGGAGCTTGGGCGAGACCGATACACCCGTCTGGCCAATTTGGTGGCGATACTCCAACCAGCCTGCCTCCACAATGGGACGCGTGCAACCAAGCTCGGCACCCAGGGCATCGGCGAGCTTTCGCATCAGGGGCAGATTCTTCTTGGAGCCGATGCCGCGGCCCACCACGACCAGACGCTCGGCATCGGCAATTGAGGCCTGCTGTCCCCACTCCTCGGCGGGAATCGAGATCTCGACGCGGGCCTTAACGTCATCCGCAAGCACTACCTGGGTAATCGTGCCGGAGCGGCTATAGTCAAACTCGGGCGCCTTAAAGATGCCGGGGCGCACCGTTGCCATCTGAGGACGGTGGTTGGGGCAGATAATGGTGGCCATCAGGTTGCCGCCAAACGCCGGGCGTGTCTGCTGCAGCAGACCCGTCTCCGTATCCATAGAAAGCACCGTGCAATCGGCCGTAAGACCCGTCTGCAAGCGCACGGCCACACCGGGCGCCAGCTCGCGACCAAAGGCGGTCGCGCCGTACAGGATGGCCTCGGGCTTGCGCTCGGCTACCAAATCGCAGATCAAGCGAGCGTAGACCTCCGCGTCGTTCTGACGCAGGCGCTCGTCGCGACAGGCCAGGACTTCGTCGGCGCCCGCGCAAACCAGGTGTTCGAGGTCCTCGAGCGAGCCCTCGGAACCTATGCCGATCAGCGCCACCAGGCGACAGCCGCGTGCATCGGCAAGCTCGCGCCCCTTGCCCATGAGCTCGAAGGCCACGGATGCCACGGCATCGTGCTTGTCAGTTTGCACGAAGACCCAAATGTCTCGATATGCGTCAAGGTCTACCGCGCCGGCGGCCTCGTCGCGCTCAATCGAGATGGCGTTGACGGGGCAGGCGTCGACGCACCCACCGCACAGGATACAGCCGTCGGTTACGCGGGCACAGCGATTGGGGCGCTCGCCCTCCACCACAATGCCGCCCGAGGCGCAGGCGCGAACGCAGCGACCGCAGCCGATACAGGCTTCGCTATCGATAATCAGCCCGCTCATCTATGCCATCCCCTCAATAATCTTGGCAAGTTTTACCGCCTGCTCGGACGCCGTTCCCTCAACGGCCTCGCACGTTTGGTCACGGTCGGGCACAAACGAGCGCACGACCTGCGTCGGTGATCCGGCAAGACCGCAACGCGCGGGGTCGGCGTTCACGTCGGCGGCACTGACCACGCGCACGTCCGCCTCCTCCGCCGCGCGAATACCGGCAATACTCGGCATACGCAACTGGCCAATCTCCTTGGCAGTCGTCATCGCGCACGGCATCTCAAGACACACCGTCTCCTCGCCGGCATCGCATCCGTGAACGAGCGCCAGCGAGCCACACGTCGTAAAGCCCGCGCTTTGCACGCAGCTCACGTCGGTCACGCAGGGAATCTCAAAGGCACCGGCAAGCTCGGGGCCGATCTGGGCCGTATCGCCATCCACCGCCATCTTGCCGCAGATGAGCAGGTCGAAGTCCTCGTCGAGTGCCTCGATGCCGCATTTGAGAGCATAGGTGGTCGCCAGGGTATCGGCACCTGCAAAGGCGCGATCGGTCAGCAGCAGCGCGTCGTCGGCGCCTCGAGCGATGCAGTCGCGCAGCAGCGACTCGGTCGCGGGGATGCCCATCGACACCACCGTCACGCGCACATCCATGCCAAAGCCGATAAAGTCGTCCTTCAGCGCCAGCGCGCATTCCAAAGCGCTCGCATCAAAGGGATTAATGACCGCCTGCTTGCCATCGCGCACGATGGTATTGGTCTTGGGGTCCATCTTGACCTCGGTGCTGCCCGGCACGGCCTTGACGCACACCACCATATGGAAATCGCTCATCTTCACGCGCCCCCTTTCTGGACGAGCTCATCCAAGAGCTTCTCCGAAAACAGGTTGCCGCGACCCAGCTGCCCGTCGGGATCGAGCTGGAGCTTGAGCCGCGCCGACTCGACCATGGCCTCGTGACCGTACATCGTCTCTAAGAAGCCCGCCTTGATCTTGCCGACGCCGTGCTCGGCAGAAACGGCACCGCCCATAGCCGTTACCTCCGCAGCCCACTGGGCAAACAGCTCGCCACCGCGACGGTAGTCCTGCGCGTCGCGCGGCAGGATGTTCACATGCAGATGGTTGTTACCGATGTGCCCCCAGGCAGCAGATTCAAGCCCACTTTCGGCTAACGTGCGGCGATAAAGGCCGATGACATCGCCCAAGCGTGCATTGGGCACCGACATGTCCGAGCCCAGCTTGGTGATGGTGGGATCCATGCGGCGGCGCTCATCGATAAGCATGTTGACGCTCTCGGGCACCGCGTGGCGGAAGAACCGCTGGCACTCGCGATCGACCTCGGTGCGCGCGACCCATGTCGCATCGTCGCTGCCGCCCGCAAGCTCTAGTACCCACCCCAAGTGATACAGCTCCTCAGTCGCCTGAACTTCGTCGTCGCAGTCGAGCTCCACGTAGACACAGACCTTGGCCTCTTTGTCGAGCGCCGGCAGCGAGGCGAACGCGGTCGACTGCTCACGCTGACGACGCAGGATATCCAGGGCGCCCGCATCGAAATATTCGATGGCAGCCGCGTGGGACAGGACGGGACGCACAGAATCGGTGAAGGACACGGCCTTGTCTTCGCTGTCAAAGAAACAGCTCACGCCCCAAACGACCGCAGGCGCCGCCTGCAGGGCAATCTCGAGCTCGGTTATGACGCCGATTGTGCCACACGCGCCGATAAACAGATCGATGGCATCCATATCTTCAGCAACGAAATAGCCCGAAGCATTTTTGGTCTTGGGCATGGTGTAGTCGGGAAGATCGAGCTCGAGTGCACGGCCTGCTGCCGTCACGAGCGACAGGTGGCGGCCCTGGGCAAAAGCCTCGCCGCGCTGGAGCTCAAGCAAATCGCCATCAGCCAGCGCGACGTGGAGTCCCGTGATATGTGGGCGCATGGGGCCGTAGGCGTAGCTGCGGGCACCGGAGGCGTTACATGCCGCCATGCCGCCCAGACAGGCAGACGCCTCGGTGGGATCGGTGGGAAAGAACTGCTCGGGGGCCTCTTGAAACTCATCGTAGGCCTTAAGCGATGCCTGGTCCCAACCAGCGGTCGGCAGCATCTTCTTGCTCAGCTGCTTGCGCAGCTCCGAGAGCACAACGCCCGGCTCCACGCGCAGCAAAAATTGGCCTTGTTCATCGCGGCGAAGGCCCAAGTAGCGATTCATACGGGAAGTATTGAGGATATGCCCGCCGTGGGGCACGGCACCGGCGGCAAGGCCGGTTCGGGCGCCCTGAACCGTTACCGGGACACGCTCGGCATGGAGCTTTTCCAAAATGGCACGGACCTCGTTTTCCGTTGTCGGAAACGAGATGCTCGATGCTTCGCCCGATGCGCGAGATTCATCGCGGCCATACTCTTCGAACTCGTCGGTGAAGGGTTTGATGGTTGCAGACACGCGAACTCCCCCTTTAGCTCACTACAGTGTTTGCAGGGAGATGTTACCGCATCGTTTCGTCGACGTGTTCGAGACCGTCTCCATAATTGGCGATTTTTACGTTCGTGCAATTCGGCGAGCGGCTGGATTTCCTCGGCAGACGATGCTTTTGACACATATCGCCCCGCCGTCGCCGATCGCGTAAATGTCGCTCGAAAAAAGTTGAATTAATTTTTTCACCTTTTACCTGCGGAGATGTCAATCCGTCAAGCATTTGGTCAGAAATTGGTCAAGTAGCGGCTGATACGGTCGGCGTCGACAGCCAAAACCGATAGAAGTTTTGGCCCCAGAAGCAGGGAGGTTCCCATGGCATATTACTGGCCCCAGTACGGCGTCGCCATCGAGGTCGACGACGATCCCTATCTCCTGCCTTTCGACGAAGAGGCGTTCCCCGATACGGCGGTCTACCACGTCACCACCGATGTTATCTGCGACCCCGAGTCGTTCTCGGCGCTCGCCCACCACATCGCGCGTATCCACGACATCGAGCTCCCTCACGACTTTGACGAGCTCATCTACTCGCGCCGCCTGATGCTTCACATGCTCTTTGGAGCGGACCCGTCCACGTTCGCACGTGTCTACACCACCAAGGACGCCGCATGAGTGCGAAGAAGCCGCCCCGCCTCGCAGGACTGGGGCGTCGCAAGAAACTCGTCGTTGTCTGTCTGGCTATCGTCTGCGCCCTCATCGCCGTAGGGCTATACGCCTGGCAGTCGCAGCCCGTGCCCGAAGCGGGCGCCTCAGTCACGACGGCAGAGGGTAAATCGCGACAAGAAATCCAAGATGAGCTCGATGCCATCGTCCGCGACAACATGATGACGATTTCGGTCGCGCCGGTCGCTCAGCTACAGGAGGACGGCAAGCTGCGCGTCAACGTGCAAAACGTCCAAGACAATAAATTTCCCCAGCGATTCCGCGTCATCCAAAACGACGAGACCATGTACGAATCCGGTGTGGTCGAGACCGGCAAGACAATCGAGACGTGCCCCGCCGGCGACATCAAAGAAGGCGAGGCATACATCGAGATCCAGGCACTCGATGCCAAGACCCTCGACAGCCACGGCAATCCGACACGTGTCAAGGTACGGGTTGAGCAAGCCGAGAACTAGCTTTTTCGGCCGACGCGGCACCGCACGCAATTCACCAGCATTCGTCCAATCATCGCGGGGACGGCCCGCGGCGAATAGAAAGGAACGACCATGGACATCACCAGGAACATGAACGGAGCCAGAGCGCTCGTCGTGGGCGCAGGGCTCGCGCTCGCGCTCGCAATGGGCGCCGCCCCGACGCCAGCTCTGGCAGCCGGGCGCGTTGGAACCACGAAAGTAATGGTCAGGACCGAGATCGACAACGTAGAGTTCAAAGTTCCGACGGTTATTCCCTTCGTCGCCAAGGCCGACGGCACGCTTCAGGGCCCCTCAGAAGACGCGACCACCATCGACAATCATTCGGCCTACGGCATCCATGTCACCAACATGAAGATCGACGCCATGAACACCTGGACCATTGCCGCCGACGCCAAGGCCGGAACCGCGCAGAATTCCATCGACTTTAAGGTCGGCCCCGACGGCGCACTCCAGAACGCCAGCGCCGCAATGCAGGAGACGGGCCTCGATCTTTCCAAGAATGCAGCCTTCGACATGGGCTACCAGGGCATTGCCGGCGGCACGGACAAAATTAAGCTCAAGACAAGCGGAAACGTCGCCCGCGTCACGCGCGACATCTTCCGCGTAACCGGCGAAGGCGATCAAGTTGCAACGATCACCTGGACGGTCGAGCCCGGTGCGCACACGGCATAAGGCCGTCGCCCTGGCCACCGCCGTCAGTATCCTAGCGTTTGGGCCAGCCATGGCCTTTGCCCAGCAAGAACAGGCGCAGGCCGCCACGCAGGTGACGGTCGACCTCTCGGAGCTCGACCGCGGCAACTGCAAGGAACCGTTGGCACAGACAGACGACAGACGATGGCTCTTGGCAGCAGGCGCCACGGCAGCAGGCGCGGGAACCGCCGGCCTCGGTCTGCACATCAAACGCAGCCAGAAACGAAACACGGACAGGCCGCACTAAATTAGCTAAGGAGACCCCATGGCATCGAAGAACCTTTTGCCCGTCGTCGCACTCTGCGGCGCGCTCGCAACCGGAACGCCTGTCGCCGTTTGGGCGACTCCCGTCATGGCAGACTCCTTACCAGCAGCCCTAAGCTCCGCACCAAATCCGTCGAGCGCCATTGCGTGCAAGCGTTTTTCGTTCGCACAGGCCGCAATCTCAACCTCGGGATGCCTTCGTCGTAATACGGACGGCTCGATAGTCGTGGATATCAATCGTTCGAACAAGGCAAACGGCTCCCAGGCGGGGTGCGCCGTCTGCACGTGGCGCTCGATTGTGCTCGATGCAGATGGCGATCCGTGCGATTTGGGGTTGCGCATCGATATCGCTTCGGTCGATGACTCGGCGAACGGAGCGAAGGTCGCCTTCGACGGTGCGTTTTTCGAGAAAGGAGGCGGTATATGTCTGGGCTGCGCCGCCGCGAATGCAGACGATGTGCAGCCCACCCTCTCATTCACGGCATCGCTGCGGCTGACCAAGGCGGGCACCGATGCCATCGCGGCGGGAGAAGCATCCCTGCTGTTCTACGCCGCCAGTACCGAAGACACAGACATTCATTTCGAGAAGCCGGCCGGATCGCTCAGCCTTACGCGCGGGACGGAGGCAGGCCCTATTGCGATCGATACCCACACGCTAGGCAGGCAACGCATTCTTGCCGACCCGGCGCTTCTCGAGATGGAGTG
This sequence comes from uncultured Collinsella sp., assembly GCA_900546105.1. Classification (GTDB taxonomy): domain Bacteria; phylum Actinomycetota; class Coriobacteriia; order Coriobacteriales; family Coriobacteriaceae; genus Collinsella. The sequence continues at coordinate 1,467 of URBP01000016.1, read as the reverse complement.
GAACGGATCCGGAGCCGTCGGGATTGTCCCCTCCGCGCTTGACGCCAAGACGCTCCCCTCAAACGACGAACCCATCAACGCAACCATACAAGAAGAGAGCACGGACAAAGAAGCAGGTGCGGTCGACACGCCGTCGCCGACAAACAGCGTCCCAGCTTCTTTCGAAGCACCGAATGAGCCCGCTACCGGTCCAAACGATCCCGAGCTCGTGGACAGTCTGGGGCTTGCTGATCCTCAGGAGATCGATGAAGGTAACTGCTGCGTGCTTGCCGCCCTCGACCACACAGAGGTCATCGATGCTGCAAACATCGAAGTTGCCGCCGCCAATCAGCCCGTCCGCAAGTCGGCCATCATCGCATTTCCCGAATCCATCGAAGTCGTCTATTTGCCATCGGGCGAGGTCGTGGCCCCAACGCTGCTCACCTTGTTGGGCGCCAAGAATACTCGAAACGAAATTAAAAAGGTCACGGTTGTCGACCCTGCAACCACCGCTAAACTGCGTCTATACGCCGTTGCCCCAGACGGAGGCAAGACCTTGGAATTCGATGGCGACACACTTCTAGCCTGGCGACGTCTGGACATTATGCAAGACGTCTCGTATCAGATCGAACTCGAAGGGTTTGATCGTGCCCGCGATGCCAATATTATCGCCGCGGCTATTGAATCCCCGCAGCGGCTTATGACACTGCGCTTTGACTACTACCCCTATGTCCCGACAACCACCTGAGGCTTAAATGCTGCGCATCATTCCTAATACCACTTATATAACGTATTAGATGAGTCGCGATGTGCCTCGCATTTCGTTCTGCTACGATTGCCACGTTGGCATCAATACAGGAGGGCTCATGCCGGGCTTGGGAACAATCATCAACGTTGCGCTTTTAGTTGCGGGCGGTCTTTTGGGATTAGCGGGCGGCCGCTTCATTACACCGCGCATCCAAGACACGCTCATGAAAGCATCGGGGCTGTGCGTCCTGTTTATCGGCTTGGGCGGCACCATGCAAAAGATGCTCATCATCGATGGAAAGGCGCTAGCGACCACCGGTACCACCATGCTCATCGTCTCATTTGCGCTCGGTTCGCTCATCGGCGAGGCCATCAACTTGGAGGCCGCCATCGAGAACCTTGGCGAATGGCTCAAGCGCAAGACTGGCAGTGAGGGCGATAACGAGTTCACCAACGCTTTTGTCTCGACTTCACTCACCGTGTGCATCGGCGCCATGGCCATTGTGGGATCGATCCAGGACGGCCTGCTCGGCGACTGGTCAACGCTTGCCCTCAAGGGCGCACTGGACTGCATCATCGTCTGCACCATGACGGCCTCGCTTGGCCGCGGCTGCATCTTCTCCGCCCTGCCCGTCGCCGTGTTCCAGGGGACGATCACGCTGTTTGCCGGCGCACTCTCTCCCATCATGACCACGGCAGCCCTCGACAGCCTTTCGCTCGTAGGCTCCATGCTCATCTTCT